>JANJTH010000667.1 GCA_024711205.1 Planctomycetota bacterium
CGACCCCGCCGGCGGCGCGTGCCGCGCCCCTACACACAATAGAGGTATGTTATAGTCCTCTTTTGTCCTACGTCCAGTCCACGAACCGCCTGACTGCGGCGTGCGCCGTTGAGGCGTATTGTCCGCGCGGTCCCAGAACCCGTCGCGCTCGGCGGGTGCTGCGTTCCCCACCTCGCGACGCCGCCGGCGGCCGGGGCGACCACCATGCGTCCAGTTCTTCTCCGCCACCCCACGCACGAGGTGTTCGCCATGCGCACGTCCCGCACGCTCCTTCCGGCCCTGCTCGTCCTTTTCGCCCTGTCAGCCTGCGGAGGCGCCGCCCAGCAGGGGAGCGCGGCAGACGCCGCCCCCGCTGGCCAGGCGAATGTCCAGGACGACGAGTCGGTGAAGGACGTCGTGAAGATCGCGGTCGGCTCGAAGGACCATACCACGCTCGTCGCCGCGCTCCAGGCGGCCGACCTCGTGAATGCGCTCGCCAACGCGGGACCGTTCACCGTCTTCGCCCCGACCAATGCCGCATTCGACAAGCTCCCCAAGGGCACCGTGGACGACCTGCTGAAGCCGGCCAACAAGGAGAAGCTGCGCCTCATCCTCCAGCATCACGTCACCACCTCCGCCCTCGACGTCGATCAGTTCAGCGACGGGCAGGTGGTGTCCATGGCCGACGGCACGAACGCCACCATTACCAAGAAGGGCGCCGAGACGTTCATCAACAGCGCGAGAATCGTTGCCTCGGTGCGCGGATCGAATGGGATGGTGCACGTAGTAGACGGCGTGATTACGCCGTAGAGAGACAACAGAGAGACAACAGAAAGACAACAGAGAGACAACAGAGCGGGGGGGGCGCTGAGGGAGCGCTCCCCGCTATTCCTTTGTAGGTTGTCTGTTGTCTCTCTGTTGTCTTTCTGTTGCCTCTCTGTTGTTTCTCTCATGCGCATTCTTCACCTGCTCAACCACATCGATAGCGTCGGCAATGGAATTGTTCACGTCGCCGTGGACCTGGCCTGCGTGCAGGCGCGCGCCGGCCACGACGTGTGGGTCGCATCGAGGGGCGGCGCGTACGAGGCGCTGCTGGCGCGCTTCGGCGTGCGTCACGTGCGCGTCGACCAGGCCCGGCGGCCGCTCGCCATCTGGCGCGCCCTGCGCACCCTGCGCGCGCTGCTGCGCGACGAACGCATTGAGGTGGTGCACGCCCACATGGTCACCGGCTACCTGCTCGCGCGCCTCCTGCGCGTGGGTGCGCCGTGGCGCCTCGTCGCCAGCGTCCACAACGAGTGGCAGCCCAGCTCGTCGCTGATGGGCGGCGCCGACCGCGTCATCACCATGAGCGAGAACGCCATCGCCCGGCTCGCGGCGCGCGGCATGCCGCGCGACCGCCTGCGCGCCGGCCGGACCGGTACCGTCGGCAGTCCCCGACTGCTCGACGTGCCCCAGGAACCGGTGAGGCTGCAGCAGCCAGCCATCGTCACCGTGGCGGGCCTGTATGAGCGCAAGGGCATCGCGGAGCTCATCGGCGCATTTGACCTGCTCGCACCCACGCATCCGGACGCCCACCTCTACCTCGTGGGCGAAGGGCCGGATCGCGCGCGGTTTGAAACGCTCGCGGCGGCATCCCCCGCCCGGGCGCGCATTCACTTCGAGGGGTTCCGTCCGTCCCCGCGCCCGTACCTGACCGAGGCCGCGGTCTTCGTTCTCGCCTCGCACGCCGAGCCCGGCGGCCTCGTGCTGCCCGAGGCGCGCGACTGCGGCTGCGCCATCGTCGCGACCGCCGTCGACGGTTCACCCGAACTGCTCGAGCAGGGCCGCGCCGGCATGCTCGTGCCGCCACGCGACGCACCCGCGCTCGCCAAGGTCATCGCACGGCTGCTGGACAATCCCGCCGAACGTGCGAACTGGCAGGCCGCCGCGCGCGCGAACCTCGACTGGCTGCGGATTGAACGGCAGTATGAGGAAACGATGTCGGTGTACCGGGACTAAGAGAAACAACAGAGAGACAACAGAGAAACAACAGAGAGACAACAGAACTCGCGGGGTACCGGCCCCCGTCTGTTGTCTCTCTGTTGTTTCTCTGTTGTCTCTCTGTTGTTTATCTGCTCCTAAACTCGCCCGACTGTCTCAACGGCGTAGTAAAGAACTCGGTGATCTCGTCCACTGAGGCCAGGCCCCACAGCACGCGTCCGTCTGGTCGTACCAGTCGCGGCACACCGCCCAGTCGGCGCGTCATCCAGTCCATGTCCCACTCATCGGCCAGCCGGCGGCCGGCCGGGCCGTCGAGGTCCACCCAGCCCGGCACGCCCGCCCAGGTTGCCACCGAGTTGATCACGGCGCCGTCGGAAATGTCCTCGCCGCGCACCCACAGCGCCGCCCCGAGTGCACGGCGGAACCCGGCCGCGCGCGGGACGTGCTGGCCGTGCACGGTGGCAACCGCGGCGATGGCGCGCCGCGTGTTGGGCTTCATCGGCGGCGGCGCGATCGCCACATCCGGGGCCATCCGGCGCACGGCGTCCACGTCGTCCTCGAGCGCGCGCATGAGCCGCCGGTCGCCGAGCCGCGGCGGCACGGGGAGCGCTGGGTCGTGCTGCACGCCGCGCCACTCGCAGCGGTCCGTGAGACCGAGCGCATCGAGCCGCACCGTGAGCGCGTAGCTGTACGGGCAGTTCAGGTCGGCATAGAGCGTGGCCGTGATCACAGGCGCATCAGCGGGGTTGGGGAGGACGGTCAAAAGGTACGCCCTGGGCGGATAACGTTCTACCTCCGTCCGGCGCTGGAAGGTGCGCCCCGGCGAGATCCGCATTCCGGTTTCCCCGCTCCCCGATCATCTTTAGCGCATGCCCAGCACACCCTTGGTTGGCGTCATCATGGGGAGCGCGAGCGACTACGAGCACCTCGCGCCCGCCTGCGAAATGCTCGACCAGTTCGGCGTCCCGTACGAGAAGGCCGTCGTCTCCGCGCATCGCACTCCCGACTGGATGTTCGAGTATGCCTCCACCGCCGAGGCGCGGGGGCTGATGGTCATCATCGCGGCGGCTGGTGGCGCCGCGCACCTGCCCGGCATGGTGGCGTCCAAGACGCTGGTGCCCGTCCTCGGCGTTCCCGTGCCGGCCACGGCGCTCAATGGCGTGGATGCGCTGCTCTCCATCGTGCAGATGCCGGCCGGCATTCCCGTGGGCACGCTCGCCATCGGCAAGCCGGGCGCGTCCAACGCGGGCATCCTCGCCGCGGAGATCGTCGGCACCAGCCACCCCGAGGTGCGCGACCGCATCCGCGTCTGGCGCGAGCAGCGCACGGCCTCGGTGCGCGAGCAGAAGCTTCCGTGAGCGTCATCCTCCCCGGCGCCACCATCGGCTTCCTGGGCGGCGGTCAGTTGGGCCGCATGGCGGCCATGGCGGCGCGCACGATGGGCTACGACGTGCACGTGCTCGACCCCGAGCACCACTGCCCCGCCCGTCCGCTCGCCTCGCAGGTGATCACCGCCCCGTGGGGCGATGTGGACGCCGCCGCAAAGCTCGCCGAGGGCGCCGACGTCGTCACGATCGAGATCGAGCAGATCCCGCTTCCCGCACTCGAGGCCGCGGAGCGCCGCGCGCCGCTGCGCCCGGGCCCGCAGGTGCTGTGGACGGTGCAGGACCGGGCGCGGCAGAAGGAATGGCTGCGGGACCACGGCTTCCCCCTCGGCCCGTTCGCCGTGGTGCGCAGTGCCGACGAGACGACTGCCGCCGTGCGGGCCCTCGGCTCGTGCATCGTGAAATCCACGCACGGCGGCTATGACGGGCGCGGCCAGGCGCGCGTGTCGGACCCGTCCGACGCGGCGGCCGCCTTCCTGGGCATCGGCGCACCGGTCTGCGTGGCCGAGCGCTTCCTGTCGCTGGCCGCCGAACTCAGCGTGATGGTGGCCCGCACACCCGAGGGCGCCATGCGCGCCTATCCGCCGGCGCGCAACCACCACACGAATGGCGTGCTGACCTGGTCGGTCATCCCGGGCGGCTTCGATGACGCGGTCGTGCGTCAGGCCACCGAGATCGCCTGCGGCATCGCCGAGCAGCTAGGGGTCGTGGGTCTCATCGCGGTGGAGCTGTTCCTGCTCGAGGACGGCTCGCTGTGCGTCAACGAGCTCGCCCCGCGCCCGCACAACTCGGGGCACCTGACGGTCGACGCCGCGGTCACCTGCCAGTTCGAGCAGCAGCTCCGGGCGATCTGCGGGCTGCCGCTCGGCGACACGGCCTGGCAGCGCCCGGCCGCGGCCATGGCGAACCTGCTGGGCGACCTGTGGGCGGCGGGCGAGCCGCGCTGGGGGCGCGCGCTCGCCGTGCCCGGCGTGAAGCTTCACCTCTACGGGAAGCTCACGCCGCGGCCCGGACGGAAGATGGGCCACCTGACGGCCTGCGCCGACGACCCCGCGACGGCCCGGGCGCGCGTCCTCGCGGCCCGGGCCGCGCTCGCGCAGTGAGCCGTGCGGCGGGCTCCGCCGGGGCGCCCGCTCAGCCCGGCCGCGTGGCGCGGCGCAGGATCTCGGGGTCGAAGTAGTTGGCCGACATGCCTGCGTCGAGGACGATCCCCTGCGCGTTGATCCCGCTCGAGCGGGGCGAGAGCAGGAAGGCGATCGTGTTGCCGACCTCGGCCGTCTCGAGCGCGGCGTGGCGGAGCGTCGCCATCTCGGCGAACAGGAAGGCCGGCACGTAGTCGGGGATCCCGGCCGACGACTTCGTCTTGAGCAGCCCCGGGCGGACGGCGTTGAAGCGGACGCGCCGCTCCCCGAACGCCTTGGCGAGGAACACGACCGACGAGTCGAGCGCCGCCTTGACCGGGGCCATGTAGCCGTAGTTCTGCGCGGCCATGGTCGTGGTCGAGATCGAGACGGTCACCACGGACGCCCCCGCGGCGAGCGGCAGCGCGTGGCTGAGCGCGATCAGGGAGAAGCAGGAGATGTTCACGGCCTGGAGGAAGTCCTCGCGGACGGTGCCCTCGAACGAGGTGGCCCCCTGCGAGTAGTTCGCGAACGCCATCGAGTGGACGAGCCCGTCGAGGCCGCCCGGGGCGAGCCCGCGCACCTCCTCGGCGAGGCGGTCGATCTCGGCCTGGCGCTCGACGTCGCACACGAGCACCGGCTCCCCCGCGGGGACGAGCTTCTTCGTGACCTCGGCGCGGCGCTCCTCGCTCCGCACCGACCAGAGGACGCGCGCCCCGGCCTCGCGCAGCACGACGCCCGTGTGCCAGGCGACGCTCTTCTTGTTGGCGAGGCCGGTCACGAGGACCGTCTTGCCCTCGAGCTGGAGGAAGTCGGCGGGCATGGGCGCGCTCCGGCGGGTGGGAGGGAGGAGGTTACCGGGGCCCCGCGCCGGGCGCGACGATCCCGGGCGCGGCGAGCGCGGCGCGCGGCAGGCCGCCGTCCTCCTGCCGGAGCCAGGCGAGGGCGAGGTCGAGCCGCCCGTCGGCGCCGCGGACGACGCGGTGGACGCCGAAGGGTGGGACGGGGCGCCGCGCGACCTCCCAGGTCGTGGGGACCCAATCGACGCCGACGAGCAGGACGTCGCCCGGCCGGAACGGGGTCCCGTCGGGCAGGCGGCCGAGGCGCACGAGCCGACGCAGGTCGCCCGGGTCCGTGAGGCCCGGCGAGGGGCGGCCGTCGGGCCCCTGGACGTGGACCATGGAGACCCCGCGGCGGAGCTCGTACTCGAGCACGACGGGCCCCAGGTGGCGGAGCCCGAAGAAGGGGTCGGCCGGGAACCGGTCGCCGGCGCGCGCGACCGCCGGGACGAGCGGGAACGGCTGGGTCGTCGTGTAGACGAGCCGGCCGTCGGGCCCGAGCGCGCGCGCCGCCTCGCCCGCGACCCGCGCCTGGAACGAGGCGCGGACGAGCGGGTCGCGGCAGCGGGCCCACTCGTAGGGCGCGGTCCAGGCGAGGCCCACGGCCGCGCACCCCGCGAGGAGGGCGGCGCGCCCGCCAGGGCCGCGGCGCGCCCCCGCGCGCGCGAGGGCCACGGCCGCCAGACAGGCCACCGACGGGAGGAGCGGGGTGACGTAGCGCGCCTCCGGGTGCACGGCGGCGACGAGGACCGCCCCGTAGATCGCGGGGCCGGCGAACCACGCGAGGGGCGCGCCGCCGCGCCGGCGCAGCGCGAGCAGGGCCCCGCCCACGGCCAGGAGGGTGAGCGCGGGGCTCGAGCGGAGCAGGGTGACGAGCGGCCAGACTTCGGTGGCGTGACCGCCGTACTTGGCGACGTTGCCCCCCTGCGCCGCGGCCTCGAAGCGGATCGACTCGAGCAGGGCGCCCGCGGCGGCCGCGGCGGTGGGCTGGACGAGCAGGTGCACGGCGATCCCCAGGGCGAGCCAGGTCAGGACGCCCACGACGGCGGTGACCGCGAGCTGGCCGAGGTGCGCGCGCGTCGGGCGCGCGCCCGCGGCCAGCGCGAGGGCGAGGAGGCCGTTCGTCGGGCGGAGCGACGCCGCGACGCCGAGCGCGAGGCCCCGGAGGACCGGCCGAGGCGCGGGGCCGCTCCACGCGAGGAGGCCGGCGCACGCGGCGGCGGACGCCGCGTCCTTGCCCCCCTGCGCGGCGTCGATCCAGAGGAGGTGGTCGAGCGCGAGGAGCGCGGCCGCCGCCTCGGCCGCCCAGCCGGGGCCACCGGCCCGGCGGACGGCGACGACGACCGCAAGGAGCGTGCACGCGTAGCAGGCGAGCGAGAGCGCGGCCGGGGCGCGCCAGCCGAGGCCGAGCGCCTCCGCCCCGGCCCCCCACAGGACGAGGACTGGCGGGCGGATCGAGACCCGGTGCTCCCGCGCGGTGCCGTCGAGGAGCCGGCGCGCCTCCACGCGGGTGTCGTAGCCGTCGTAGACGTCGGTCTCGAGCGTTGCCACACGCAGCGCGGCGAGCGCCACGAGGACCGCGCAGAGGATCCGGGCGAGCCGGCGGACCAGGCGGTCGGTCCGGCCGGCGGCGCTCACTGGGAGGGCCGGCTCACGCGCGCTCGCCGGCGCCCGGGCGCGGGGCGAGCGCGCAGGAGAACTTGACGCTCACGGCGAGTTCGCCCCCGACGCGGGCCTTGCCGGTCAGGTCGAACTTGGGGAGCAGCATGTCGTCGAGCACGACCTCGAGGTCGAGGACGTCGCCCGGGCGGACCATGCGCTTGAAGCGCGCGTCCTGCACGCGGACCATGACCGGCACGCGGGCGTCGCCCGGGGGGACCTTCGACGCGAGCAGGATCGCGCCCGCCTGGAAGATCGCCTCGCACACCAGCACGCCCGGCAGCAGCGGGAAGTCCGGGTAGTGGCCCTGGAACACGGGCTCCGCCGGGTCGACCCACTTGCGCGCGACGAGCCGGTCGGCCGCCTGCTCGACGACCTCGTCGACCCACAGGAACGGCGGGCGGTGGGGGATCGCCGCGAGGACCTGCGCCCGGCCCGACGCAGGCGCACCGGCCGACGCGGCCCCTTCCGCCCCGCTCGGTTCGCTCCGCGCTCGGTCCCGGAGGGGCGGACCTCCCCCTCCGCTGGGCTGGCTCGGCTCGCTCACCCGACCCGCTCCGCCGCGCGCGAGGCCGACGGGTGGCGGCCCGTGCGCAGGAACGTGTCGACCGCGTGCGACGTGATCACGCCGTAGTTCGCCGTGCCGAGCCAGCCCGACATGATGATCCCGACCGACCCGGCGTGGTACAGGCCGCGGACCTGCTCGGGCAGCGTCATGCTGACCTTGAGCCCCTCGAACTTCGTGCCGAAGCTCGCGCCGCTCCAGTGGCGCGTGTAGCGCTTGAAGGTCCGCGGCGTCGCCGCCTCCTTCCACTCGATCAGCGGCGTCACGCCGGGGACGTACTTCTCGAGGATCTGGATCGTCTCCTCGACGAGGTCGTCCTTCGCCTTCTGGTACTCCTCCTCGGTGTCGAACACCCAGTCCTCCCACCAGGCGTTCGTCGAGCTGACGATCGCGGTCCGCTCGGGCGCGACGCCCGGCCGGATGTCCGGGTAGTAGATCGAGAAGGTGCGCGACGTGATCGGCCGCGCGATCAGCGCCTCGCTCGAGAACTGCTCGCGGACCGACGTGAACAGGAGGTCGCCCACGAACGGGATCGTGGCCCCGTCGCGCAGGCCCAGGTAGACCTGCGTCGAGCTGTTGTTCACGCGCACGGCCTTGGCCTGCGCCACGTAGTCGGGCGGGAGGTGCTCCTCGCCCACGAGCTCGAACAAGGTCGGCATGATCCCGGCGTTGCTGAGCACGGCCTTGGCGCGGACCTCCTTCCCGTTCACGACGACGCCCTTGGCCTCGCCGCCCTCGACGATCACGCGCTGCACGTCGGCCATGATCCGGATGTCGACGCCGTTGCGCTCGAGCTCCTCCTTCATGAGCCGGAGCAGCTTGTCCGTGCCGCCGCGGTAGATGTAGCAGCCCTTCGACATGAAGTTGCTGAACACGATCCCGTAGGTGATCGCCGGGTCGTCGAGCGTGGACCCGTTCGCGTAGGTGATCGGCTCCATGAGCAGGCGCACGACGTCGTTGCGGCCCGGGAAGTACTTCTCGAACAGCTCCCCGGTCGTCATGTCGTTCTGGTCGTAGAAGTCCATCGCCCGGACCTCGGCGAAGAACGCGGCGACGGTCTCGGCGGGGACCTTGAACCGCTCAATCAGGAGCCGCGTGAAGTCGTCGCGGTCGAAGCTCGTCTCGAGCGAGAACTGCGGGTTGTCGAAGCGGATCCCGTGGACCTGCACGATGTCGTCGGCGATCTCCTTGGTCCAGTACTTCCGGCAGGTCTTCTTCATGCCGAAGGGGAAGCCGTGGAGCGAGATGTCGAAGATCCGCTTGTTGCGCCGCTTGAAGAACGTCGCCAGCCCGCCGAGCTGGTAGTGGTGCTCGAGCACGAGGACCGCGTGCCCCTCGCGGGCGAGCCGGTTCGCGGCGGTCAGGCCTGCGAGGCCCGAGCCGATCACGATCACGTCGTAGGCGGGCTTGATCCCGGTCAGGTGGTCGCGGGGGGGCATGGGGAACCTCTCAGGCGGGCGCGCCCTGGAGCACGCGGGCGTTGGCGATCGAGATCCCCGAGAGCATGGCGCCCACGATCCCCAGGAAGCCCTGGTCGGTCCCGCACAGGAACAGGCCGGCGACGGGGGTGAGCCCGCTCTTGACCTTGTTCGGGGCCCCGTAGATCGCGCCGCGGAGGTGGCGCGTGAAGTGCCACACCGTGGTCGGGGTGAAGGTGTCGGTGAAGACGACGTGGTCCTCGAAGGGCGGGAAGTGCCGGCGCACGACCTCGACCTGCTTCGCCCGCCACGCGTCCTTGGCGCCCGCGTAGGGCTCCGGCCGGGCGAGCGCGCGCCAGCCGTCCCACGAGGCCAGGCTCGTGATCCGCAGCAGCCCCTCGGGGAGCGGCCGCTCGTGGGCGAAGTTGTTCGTGAGGCAGATCACGCCCGAGCGCAGGTCGACGAGGTCGTCCGGCGCGCGGTAGTCGAAGCGGTCCGTCTCGTTGAAGAAGACGATCGTGGGGTCGATCCCGAGGTCCCGCGGCTCACGGTCGAGCACGAGGATCGACTCCATGTAGCCGAGCCGGCCGGGCGGGTAGACCTCGGGCGGCGGGACCTCGACGCCCTCCGTGATCCCGAGCGTCTCGAGGTAGCCGATCGAGCTGAGCACGACCGGCGCGAGGACGACCGGGTCCTCGCCCGCGGGCAGGGGCGCGACGTGGGCGTCGGCCCCGGTGACCTTCTCGAGCTCGACGCCCGCGACGCGCCCGTCGCGGGTCAGGATCCGCTTCACGTTGCGCTTGAAGCGCAGCTCGCCGCCGAGCTCGGTCAGCTTGTCGCGGAGCAGCTTGATCAGGGTCCGCACCCCGCCCTCGGGGCGCGCCATGCCCTGGACGAAGATGCTCTTGAACATGGTGCAGAACTGCCCGAACTCCATGTCGTTCTCGACGGCCGAGCCGTAGAGCATGAGCGGGCAGAAGAGCATCTCGACGAGGAGCGGGTCGCCGAGCTGCTCCTCGAGCACGGGCCGCGCGGGGACCTGCGGCGCGTCGAGCGACACGTCGTCGTAGGCGAGCACCAGCGCGACGAAGCGGTCGAAGCGGTCGGCCGCCGCGGGGAAGGCCCGGTGGACCTCGTGGCGGAGCACCTCGAAGTCGTTCGTGAAGCGGAGCGTGACGCCCGGGAACCGGACCTCGGAGTGGTGCTGCGGCCGGAGCTGCAGCGCCTCCCAGGGGATCCTGAGCTGGCGGAGCAGCTTCGTGAGCGGCGCGCCGCGCGCGCCCTTGGGCGCGTAGTTCGTCATGGCGTGGAGCCCGACGTCGAAGGGGCGCCGCGCCTTGTGGTAGTAGGAGTTGAGCCCGCCGGGGATGTTGTGGCGCTCGACGACGAGCACGCGCTTGTCGAACATGGCCAGGCGGATGGCCGCGGCCAGGCCCGACATGCCGGCGCCGATCACGATCGCGTCGTAGTGGCTCAAGCGCGTCCCCAGAAGGGCCGCGCGGCGCGCGGCCTCGCGGCCTGCCGACGAACGCGGGGCGAGGCCTCGCGGCCTCGCCCCGTCGCGGTCGGCGTCTCGACGGCGCGGGCCGGGCGGGGCCGGCCCGGGTCGCCTACTTGTCGGCGAGCTTCGGGCCGAGGTACTCGACGCACGAGTCGAGCGACGCGAGCTTCGGGTAGTCCTCCTCGGGGACCTCGACGCCGTAGCGCTTGCGGAGCTCCATGACGATGTCGAGGAAGTCCATGGAGTCGAGGTCGAGCTGGTCGCGCAGCCGCACGTCCGGCTTCACGTCGCTCAGGTCCTCGTCGGGCGCGATCGTCGAGATGATGTCGAGGATGACCGAAGCGATGTCGGTGGCCTGCATGAAACCTCCCCTCACCCGACGAAGCGCCGCACGACGACCGCCGAGTTGATGCCGAGCATTCCGAAGCTGTTGTTGAGGACCACGTCGATCTTGCCCGCCTCGTACGGCTGGTTGAGCACGAGGCCCGGCAGCGCGCACTCGGGGTCGAGCTGGTCGACGTTGATCGTCGGGTGGACGACGCCGTCCTCGAAGGACGGCAGGTTGCCGGCCAGCTCGAGCGCGCCCGCGGCGCCCATGGCGTGGCCGATGTAGCTCTTCGTGTTGTTCACGTAGCAGTTCGGGCGGTCGCCCCAGATGGCGCGGATCGCCTCGCACTCCTGCACGTCGCCGCGCGGCGTGGCCGTCGCGTGCGTGTTGATGATGTTCACGTCCTCGGGGTTGAGGCGCGCGCGCGCGAGCGCCTTGCGCATGCACTCCTGCTGCCGCTCCGGGTTCGGGAGCACGAAGTCGGCCGCGTCCGAGTTGATGTGGTAGCCGACGAGCTCGCCCACGATCTTCGCGCCGCGGGCCTTCGCGCGCGCGAGCGTCTCGAGCACGTAGATCGCGCCGCCCTCGGACACGACGATCCCGTTGCGGCTCTTGTCGAACGGGCGGCTGGCCTTCGTCGGGTCCGCGTGCTCCGCGAGCGCGCCCTGGGCCTTGAAGCTGGCGAAGATCCCGAACGTGTGGATCGCCTCGGAGATCCCCCCCGCGAGCGCGACGTCGACCTCGCCCAGGCGGAGCATCTGGAGGCCCTGGATCAGGCCGGCGTTCCCGGCCGCGCAGGCCGCCCCGATCGTGTAGTGGGGCCCGGTGATCCCCATGGCGATCGTGACCTCGCCGGCGGGGTTGTTCGCGACCGTGCGCGGGTTGTGGTGGTGGGACCAGAACTTGACGTTGTTGTCGTGCTTCGAGAGCTCGTAGACCTCGTTCTCGGTCTCGACGTTGCCGTGCTCGGTGACGCCCAGGTAGACGCCGATCCGGCTGCGGTCGAGCCGGTCGAGCTCGAGCCCGGCGTCCTTGACGGCCTCGTTCGCGCAGTAGATCGAGATCGACCCGGCCCGCGTGCCGACGCGCAGGAACTTGCGCTTCTGGTAGCGCAGCGGGTCGTAGTGGCAGACCCCGGCGTGGGTCTTGCCGACGTAGCGGATCTCGTAGTCCTCGACCCCCGAGCGGCCCTCGAGGAGGGCCTTGCGGAAGTCCGCGAGCGAGTCGCCGTTGGGGGCCGTCAGCCCGATCCCGGTGATGACGACGCGCTGTTCGGGTTCGAGCATGCGAAGCGAAGCCTCGAGCGCGGGGACTGGCCCGCGGAGGGGGCGGAGTATGCCACGGGCCCCGGCGCTTGGCGAGACCCGGCGCGGGTTTGGGGCGACGCCCAGGGGCCCCACCCCCCTGATCCTCCCTCCTTGCTCTCGCCCTTGCCCTCCCTCTTCCTCCTCCGTCCCCTCCTCCCCTCTTCGTCGCCCCCCGCCCCACCCGCTCGCCCCTGGCCCTTCTTGCCGAGGTCGGGTCGCCCGGCCAGGGGAGCGTTCGGGTCTTTGTCGGGGCGGGGGTTACCCACACCCGACCGGGCGGTCGGCCAGGAACGGGAGGGGGTAAACCCCTTCCCTGCAAGGAGGAGCCAGCCCCCCCCTCCCACGGTTGCACCTCGCCCTCGGCCAGCATGCGCATAATCTTCTTGTTTCCAACCGCTTGCGGGGTCTGCGACGACTTGCACCGCCCATCGCCGCGGGGCATTTTGCCCCGCGCGATGACTGCTTGCGGGGCTTCGAGTTCCGCGGAGTCGCCTTGACCCGCACGCCGGGGCCAGGGGTTATATCTTTCTTCACGCTCGCAACTTACGTCAGCGAGCCCCCCGGCTGGACCTGTCGGGGGCCCGTGCTACGTTCCGGCCCATGAACATCCTCGTGCTCTCGCGGGGCCCCGGGCTCTACTCCACGAAGCGGATCGTGTCGGTCGCGCGCCGTCGCGGCCACTCGGTCGAGATCCTCGACCCGCTCGGGCTCTCGATCTCCATGGCCGACCATCGGCCGCGCGTCTACCACGGCGACACGCCGCTCACGGACGTCGACGTCGTGCTCCCGCGGATCGGCTCGTCGGTCACCTACTACGGCCTGGCCGTCCTGCGCCACTTCGAGATGCAGGGCGCCAAGGTCGTGAACACCTCCGACGCGATCGCCAACGCGCGCGACAAGCTGCGCTGCCTGCAGCTCCTGTCGCGCAAGGGGATCCCCATGCCCGACACGGCGTTCAGCCGGCGGCCCGTGGGCACCTGCGGCGCGCTCGAGGCCGTGAGCGGCGGCAAGCTCGTGATCAAGCTGCTCGAGGGGACGCAGGGCAAGGGCGTCGTGCTCGCCGACTCGAAGGCGTCCGCGACCTCGATCATCGACGCGTTCCAGTCGCTCGACGAGCACGTGCTGATCCAGCGCTTCGTCGCCGAGGCCGCGGGCCGCGACGTGCGCGCCTTCGTCGTGGGCAAGCAGGTCGTCGCCTGCATGGAGCGCACGGCCAAGCCCGGCGAGTTCCGCTCGAACCTCCACATGGGCGGCGTCGCGCGCCGGATCCCGCTCACGCGCGCGATCGAGCGCCTCGCGCTCCGCGCGACCCGCACGCTCGGCCTCGACGTCGCCGGCGTCGACCTCCTCGTGGGCAAGAAGGGCCCCCTCGTGATCGAGGTGAACCCCTGCCCCGGCCTCGAGGGGATCGAGCAGACGACCGGCGTCAACGTCGCCGGCCTCATCATCGACCACGCCGAGGCCGTCGCCGGCCACAGCCAGGCCCGCCGCCGCCGCCGCGCCTGAGATCGTTCTCTTCGGGCCCACGGGCCCGCACGCCCTGCCCGCCAGGCCCCACGCTCGGGCCTGGCGCCCGCGCGCACGCCGCCCCGCCCCCGACCCTCATCGAGGTTCGGTGCGGAGTCGGCGGCGAGGGCCCCGCGCTCCCGGCGCCCCCCCTCCCTGCCGACTCCGCTCCGAACCTCGTCAGTCCTTCGGCTTCCAGCCCTCGCGCGGGACGCGGAGCTGCTGGCTCAGCGTGTCCACGTAGCCGCGCACGCCCTCGTGGGCGAACGAGTCGCCCTCGGTCGTCGGCTCGGCGCGGGCCTGGCTGTAGAGGCTGTAGCGCGAGCGGGCCCCGGTCACGCGGCAGTGGCCCTTGTGGAGCACGACGCGCACGTCGCCCGTGAGGAACTCGCTCGCCTTGACGAAGAAGGCGTCGAGCGCCTCGCGCAGCTCGGTGAACCAGAACCCCTGGTAGGTCAGGTCGGCGAGCTTGCGCGCGGCGACGCCGCGGAACTGCAGCATGTCGGGCGCGAGCACGATCCGCTCGAGCGCCTGGCGGGCCGCGTGGAGCACGGTCGCGGCCGGCTGCTCGTAGACCTCGACCATCTTGATCCCGATCAGCCGGTCCTCGACCGTCACGAGCCGGCCGACGCCGTGCTCGCCCGCGAGCGTCGCGAGCCGCTCGAGGAGCCGCAGCGGCGCGAGGCCCTCGCCGTCGAGCGCGCAGGGGACGCCGTGCTTGAAGCTCACGAGCACGGTCGCGGGCGCGTCGGGCGCGTCCGCGAGCGCGCGCGTGCGCCGGAACACCTCGGGCGGGACCTCGTCGAAGCTGTCGGGCGCGCGCGCCCACTGGATCGACGTGCCGAACAGGTTCTCGGTGATCGAGAAGCGGTTGCCGTCCTCGAGCGCGCTCGCGAGCCCGTGGCGCTTGCAGTAGGCGCGCACCTCGTCGAGGTGGAGCAGCCCCGCGTCGCGGAGCGGCGCGAGCACCGGGACCTCCGGCGCGAGCGCGGCGGCCGCCATCTCGAAGCGGACCTGGTCGTTCGACTTCGCCGCGCACCCGTGCGCGATCTGCTCGGCGCCCTCGTCGCGCGCGATCTTGACCATCTCGGCCACGATCAGCGGGCGCGCGAGCGCGTGCGCGAGCGCGTAGCCGCTCTCGCACACGACGCCCCCGCGCACGGCCGGGAACACGTAGTCGACCGCGAACCGCTCGCGCAGGTCGGCCACGTGGGCCGACGACGCGCCGAGCTCGATCGCGCGGTCGCACACGTCCTCGGTCGAGCCGTGCTGGCCCAGGTTCGCCGTGAAGGTCACGACGTCCAGGCCGTGCTTGCGGCGCAGCAGGTGCAGGGCCGCGACGGTCCCCAACCCGCCCGAGAACGCCAACAGGACGCGCTTCACGCAGGCGCGAGGCTACCCCTGTCGCCCGGGGGCGTCAATCCTCTGCGGCCTGCGCCGCCGGGAGCAGCCCCCGCGCGCGCCGCGCGGTAGCCTCCCCCGCGCGGTCCGCGGCCCCGCCCCCGAGCGGTCGAGGGGCCCCGCGGTCCGGGGGGAGGGGCCGTGCGGCGCGCCGTCTACGCGGGGAGCTTCGACCCGCCCACGCTCGGGCACATGTTCATGATCCGCGAGGGCGCGCGCCTGTTCGACGAGCTCGTCGTCGCGGTGGGCGTGAACCCCGACAAGCGCTCGACGTTCTCGGTCGAGGAGCGGCTCGCGCTCCTGCGCGAGGTGACGCGCGACCTGCCGGCCGTGCGCGTCGACAGCTTCACGGGCCAGTTCCTGATCCGCTGGGCCGCGTCGATCGGCGCCGACTACATCCTCCGCGGGATCCGCACGGCGGGCGACTTCGACTACGAGCGGACCATGCGCCACGTCAACGGCGACCTCGAGCCCGAGGTCACGTCGGTGTTCCTGATCCCGCCCCGGCACCTCGCCGAGACGTCGTCCTCCTTCGTCAAGGGCCTCGTCGGCCCGGAGGGCTGGCGCGACGTGGTCCGCGGCTTCGTCCCGCCGCCGGTCTACGAGGCGATCCTCGCCAAGCACCAGGCCCCCTGACGCGGTCCCCTTCCCGCGCCGCGCCCCGTCGCAGGCCGATCCCCCTCCCCTGGGCCTGGCCCCTCCGCGCGCCCGCCCAGCAGCCCCTTCCCGACCACCTCTGAAGGGGGGCGGCCCTGCGGGCCGCCCCCCTTCAGAGGTCCGGGCGCCGCGGCTGGGCGTCGGGCTGGGCGAGGGTCGCGAGCAGGTCGTCGGTCGTGATGATCCCGACGAGCGCGCCGCCCTCGAGCACGGGCAGGGCGGAGACGCGGCGCTCGCGCATGCGGGCGGCCGCCTGGGCCACGCTCTCGTCCGGCGCGACGACCTCGAGGGGCTGCCGGGTCATGACCTGCGCGAGCGTCGTCTCGTGCAGCTCGAGCCGCCGGTCCGGCCGCGCGAGCGCGCCGCGCACGACGTCGCGGCTCGAGAGGATCCCGAGCAGGCGCGGCCCCTCGAGCACGAGCACGTGGCGGATCTGCCGCTCCGCCATGACCTCGAGCGCGCGCACGAGGGGCTCGGCCGGACCGAGCCCGATCGGGTCCCGGGTCATCCAGTCCCGGACGAGCCGGCGGGTCACGCCGCCCCCCGGCGCGGGCCGGGCGCCGCGGCGCTCACGGGCACGCCTCGCCCTGCTCCGCGCCGGCCCCCTCGGCGCCGAGGCAGGCCACGGCGCGCACGACGTCGATCGCCGAGAGCACGCCGACGGGCCGGGTCCCCTCGAGCACGATCACGCGGTGGACGCGCTCCTTGACCATGAGCGCGCACGCCTCGACGAGCGACGCCTCGCGCCCGCAGGAGATCGGCGGCCCCCACCCGGCCTCGCCGACCGGGCGGGCCTTGATCGCCTCGAGGAGCTGCGCGTCGACGGCGGCGTTCGGATCGAGGACCGGGGCCAGGTCGTCGAGGATGTCCGTGACCGAGAACACCCCCGTCGCGTTCCCCGCCTCGTCGACGACCGGGGCGCCGGACAGGCGCTCGCCCGTGAGGACCGCGTAGGCCTCCCCGACGGTGAGCTTCGCAGGGAGCGTCTCCGGCACCTCGGTCATCACGTCCTTCACGCGCAGGTCCAGGACGTTGACGTTCACCATCGACTCCTCCGATCCCCTGGGGATACCGCAAATCCCCGGCCGCGCGCAAGCGGCGACGGCGCGTCACGCCCTCGCGACGCGCGCCCCGGGCCCGGCGCTCACGCCCCGGCCGCGTCGACCCCCTCGGTCCCTGCGTGCTCGGTCACCCGCACGTCGAGCCCCCGGGCCCGCAGCGCCGCCAGGAACGGCCCCGGGTCGATGCACCGCTCCTGCGGGAGCGCGCCCTTCGCGGCGACCTCGCCGCGGGCGAGCATGAGGAGCACGACGGTCGCGGGGAACGCCGTCGCGCGCATCATGGCCGTGAGCCCGCGCGCCGGGTCGCCCACGTCGACGAGGTCGTAGACGCGCGTCACGTCGCGGCCGCCCCGGTGCCCGCGCGCCGTCACGCGCACGAGCACGACGTCGGGCTCGCCGCGGTCGAGCGCGGGCGCGGCCACGCGCGCGAACACGGCCCGCGGCGCGACCCGCGCCGTCCCCCCGTCGGCGCCCGGGACCTCGACCGGCGCGCTCGAGAGCAGCCCCAGGTCCTTGAGCGCGCGGAACACGCGCCCGTGGCCCGGGTAGCGGATCGTCTTGTAGGTGAGCCGCCGCACGCGCCCGCGGTAGGTCTCGGGCAGGGTCGACGTCCCGCCCGACGTGTTGAACGCCTCGAGCAGCCCCCACGGCTCGGGCAGCTCGAGCGCCTCGAAGTCGGCGAGCGACGGCACGACCTTCGGCTCGCCGTCCTCGAGCACGAGCGCGTCCTCGACGTACTCGTTGACGAGCCCCTCGATCGAGAACACGAGCGAGTAGTCGAGGAGCCCGCCGCGGCGCTGCGGCAGCCCGCCCACGCGCAGGTCCAGGCTGTCCGTCCGGTCGAGCGACGCCACGGCGTCGGCCGCGAGCACCGAGACCATGCCCGGCGCGAGCCCGCAGTCGGGCACGACCGTGACGCCCGCGGCCCGCGCCGCCGCGTCGAGCGCGAGCTCCGCCCGCACGACGTCGTTGTTGCCGCCCAGGTCGCAGAACGAGGCGCCCGCCCGCACGGCCGCCCGGGCCAGCCCCGCGTTGAACCGGTACGGCACGGCCGAGAGCGCCGCCCGCGCCCCCCGCATGACCCCCTCGGCCGCGGCCTCGTCGCCCGCGTCGAGCGCGACCGGCCGCACCCGCGGGTCCCCCCAGCGCTTCGCCAGCGCCTCGGCCCGCCCGAGCTCGGCGTCCGCGACGACGAGCTCGGTCAGGTCCCCCTGCTGCAACAGATCGAACGACGCGGCCTGGGCCTGCAGCCCGGCGCCCAACAGAACCAGCTTCATGTCCCCCCCACCCAGCGACAGCCTCTTCCCGTTCCCGTTCCCGTTCCCGTTCCCGTTCCCGTTCCCGCGGTCGGGCAGGGACCTACCCTGCAATCCCCGCGTCAGCGCGTCCCCGTCCGCGCCACCACCGAGCCCAGCGCATTTTCATCGGCTCATGGTGGCGGCTTGCCCGGCTGAGGACTCTTCCCCCTACCGGCGCCGGATCGTCGCCTCGAGGTCCTTCCTGTGGATCAGGTCCACGACCTCGAGCGTCCCGCCCTCGAGGTCGGGCCGGAGCAGGAGGCGGTGGTGGATCCCGGCCCGCGCCGTCCACAGGTCGGGCGCCGCGCGCAGGCGCTTCACGCTGCCCCAGGCCGACGGCTCGCCGGCCGCGAGCCGCCCCACGAGCCGGAGCGTCACGCGCGCCGTGGCCGCGTCGACCTCGCGCAGCGTGCGCTCGGCCGCCTCGCGCACGCGCGGGAGCAAGGGCGGCACGCGCTCGGCCCCGACGGGCACGAGGTCCGCCGCCTCGAGCTCCTCGTCGCCGTCGCCGTCGCCGCCCCCGGCCCCGGCGCTCGCCGCCTCCTCGGCCTCCGCCTCGTGCGCCGCGAGCGCCGCCCGGAGCCGCTCGGCCTCCTCGCGCAGCGCCCGCCGCTCCTCGACGGCCTCGGCCTGGAGGTCCTTGAGCTCCTGGACCTT
The DNA here is from genome assembly GCA_024711205.1 of Planctomycetota bacterium. GTDB lineage: Bacteria > Planctomycetota > J058 > J058 > J058 > JANJTH01. Next base: position 18,663 of record JANJTH010000667.1, read on the forward strand.
CGTGCGCAGCCGCTTGAGCTCGGCCAGCTCGTCGCCGCTCGCGGCCCGCGGCGCCGCCGCCTCGCGCTCGCGCTCGCGCGCGCGCCGCTCGCGGCGCAGCTCGTCCTCGAGCGCGTCGACGCGCGCCGTCGCGGCCTGGAGCCGGGCCTGGAGCGCCGCGCGCTCGGCCGCCGCCGGGTCCTCGGCGGCCTCGTCCTCCTCGTCGTCCGCGCGCTTCCCGCTCCGCCGCCCGTCGCCGAGCACGTGGTCGAGCTCCGCGTCGAGCAGCGCCGCGCACGGGTCCTGCGCCGGGAGGAGCAGCCGGTCACGCGCCGCCTCGACGTGCGCCATGACCTCGTCGGCCTCGCGCGCGCGGTCGGGGTCGCACGCCCCGCGCGCGACGAGGACCCCGGTCGCCGGCAGGTGCTCGAGCAGGAACCGCGCCAGCCCCTCGGCCTTCTCGTTCGTGGGCGCCGCGAGCGCGAGGCGCGCCGCCTCCTCGAGCGTGCCGAGCGCCGGGTCGCGCCGGGCGACCGCCTCGAGGAGCGCGCGCTCGGGCCCGGCGAGCAGCCCCTCGGGCACGCGGGCCGCGACCCGCAGGACACGCTCGACGTCGCCCGCCGCGAGCGCGGCGTGGACCAGGTCGAGCCAGGCGCGGTCCACGACGTCGGCGTCCGCGGCCTCGCCGGCGGCGGACGCCGACGGGGCGTCGGACCCTGCGCCGGGCTCGCCAACGCCGGGGAGAGCGGAAGAGCGTCGTGGAGGGACAGAGGGTGCCGACCGGGGGAGCTCGCGGGGGGGGGCGGGGCAGTGGCGCG
>JANJTH010000668.1 GCA_024711205.1 Planctomycetota bacterium
CGCCGCTTCCAGCGCGCGCGCGCCGCGGTCGACGCGATCCTCGAGCCCGCGATCGCCGCGGCGCGCGCGGCCCCGCCCGGGCGCGAGGACATCCTCGCGCTGCTCGTGCGCGAGGGCGCGGGCAGCGACGGGCTCACGGACGCCGAGGTCAAGGACGAGCTGCTCACGCTGCTGGGCGCGGGGCACGAGACGACCGCGACCGGGCTGGCCTGGGCGCTCCACTTCCTGCTCGCCGACCGGGACGCGCTCGCCCGCGCCCAGGCCGAGGCCGACGCCGCGGGCGACGATGACCTCGCCGCGGTCGCCGCGCTCGACGCCGCGGGGGGACGCCTGCCCTGGCTCGACGCGGTCGTGCAGGAGAGCCTCCGGCTCGCGCCGCCCGTCCCGATCGCGCCGCGCCAGGTCACGGCCCCCTGGGCGCTCGCGGGCTGGGAGCTCCCGCCCGGGACCGTCGTGACGCCGAGCCCCTGGCTCGCGCACCGCCGGGCGGAGGCCTTCGAGGAGCCGGAGGCGTTCCGCCCGGCGCGGTTCCTCGCGGTCAGCCCAGGGGCGGGGGCGGGCGAGGGCGAGGGCGCGCGGCGCAAGCCGACGCCGTTCGAGTACTTCCCGTTCGGGGGCGGCGCGCGGCTGTGCATCGGCCGCGCGTTCGCCCTGTTCGAGATGAAGGCGATCCTGGCGCTGCTGCTGCGCCGGGCGAGCTTCCGCAACGCCGGCACCGCCCCGGCCCCGCCCGCGCGCGAGTCGATCGTCCTCGTGCCGCGCGGGGGCGCCCCGGTCGTCATGACGCCGCGCGAGGCCGGGACCCGCGGGCGAGCGGGCGGCGTGGTCGGGGTCCCGGCGGGCGGCGCCGCGCCCGCCGGCGCGGGCGCGGGGGAGGCCGCCGCGTGAGCCGCCCACGCCGGCTCGGCCGCTACCTCGTCGCCATGTTCCCGCCGGCCGTGCTCGTGCCCTCGGCCGCGCTCAACGTGTTCGCCCTGCACGCGGGCGCGCAGGCGCTCGCGCGCGCCGCCGAGGCCGGTCCCGGCGGGCCGCCGGCCGCGGCGGGCCCGCTCCTCGTCACGCCGCGCGCGCTCGTCGCGTTCGGCGTGACGCTCGGGCTCATGCTGCTCCTCCGCCTCTACGACGAGCTCAAGGACGTCGAGACCGACCTCCGCCTGGGCGCGGCCGGCGACCCGCGCTACGCGGGGCGACCGATCGTGACCGGCGCCGTCACCGAGGCCGACCTGCGCGCGCTCCGCGACGTCGTGACGGTCGTGCTCGTCGGCCTCGGCGCGGCGCTCGCCGACCCGCGCTGCTGGGGCGCCTTCGCGGCCTGCTTCGCGCTCTGCTGGGCGTCGTCGCGCTGGTTCTTCTGGCCGCCCATGCAGCAGCGCCTGGTCGTCGCCTTCTGGACCCACAACCCGCTCTCGCTCGCGATCTCGGCCGTGACGCTCTCCGCGGCGGTCGCCGACGGCCTCGTCCCCGCGACGCCCGCCGCGCTCGCCTGGCCGGCCCTCCTCGCGGTCGGGGTGTGGCTCCCGGTCGCCGCCTGGGAGACGTCGCGCAAGGTCCGCCTGCCCGACGACGAGACCGCCTACACGACCTACTCGAAGGTCCTCGGCTGGCGCCGCGCCGCGCTCGTGCCGGCCGGGTTCGCCGCGCTCGCCGCGGGCTACCTCGCGGCGGTCGCCTGGCGGGCCGGGCTGGGCTGGGCCTACCCGGCCCTGCTCGTCGCCGCGACGCTCCTCCTGCCCGTGCGCGCGAGCCTGCTCCTCCGGCTGCGGCCGACGACGCCGCGCGCCGACCTCCGCCCGACCTACGAGGCCTGGATCGTGCTCACCGTGCTCGGGCTCGCGCTCGCGCTCGCCTGGACCCACGGCGTCGCGCTCCAGGCGAACCCCGCGGCGGCGCCGTGACGGCCGCGCCCGGGCCCGGAGCCCCCCCATGACGACGCCCCCCGCGCCCGCCGCCGGCGACGCCTACGACCGGCTGCCCTACCCGAGCCACCCCTTCCCGCACACGCACCCCGACCGCCTGCACGTGCTCGGGCGCCTGATCGGGCTCGACCCGGCGCCCGTCGACGGCTGCCGCGTGCTCGAGCTCGGGTGCGCCGCGGGCGGGAACCTGATCCCGCTCGCGCTCGAGCTCCCGGGCCGGTTCGTGGGCGTCGACGCCTCGCGCGTGCAGATCGAGGAGGGCCAGCGCGTGCTCGCGCGGCTCGGCGTGCGCGCCGGCGTCGAGCTCGTCGCGGCCGACCTCCTCGCGGTCACCCCCCAGATGCTCGGCGAGTTCGACTACGTGATCTGCCACGGCGTGTACTCGTGGGTCCCGCCCGCGGTCCAGCGCCAGATCCTCGCGCTCGCGCGCGGCTGCCTCGCCCCGCGCGGGGTCGCGTACGTCAGCTACAACACGTACCCGGGCTGGCACCTGCGGGCCATGATCCGCGACATGTGCCGCTACCACGCGCGGCAGTTCGACGAGCCGCTCGTGGCCGTCGAGCAGGCCCGGCGGCTGCTCGAGTTCCTCTCGCGCTCGGCCTCGGTCGAGCGCGGGGCCTACGCGCTGCTCCTGCAGGAGGAGCTGCGCGTGCTCGCGACGCAGAGCGACTCGTACCTGTTCCACGAGCACCTCGAGGAGCACAACGAGCCGCTCTACTTCCACGAGCTCGTCGCGCGCGCCGGCGCGGCGGGGCTGCGCCACCTGGGCGAGGCGAGCCCGGGCGAGACGCTCCGCACGCTCCGCCCGCAGGACCTGGGCGAGGACGGCGCGCGCGGCTCGCCCGCGGCCGTGCAGGCCGAGCAGTACCGCGACTTCGTGCTGAACCGGCGCTTCCGCACGTCGCTGTTCCTGCGCGACGACGCGCCCGTCCCCGGCGCGGCCGTGGCCGAGCGCGTCGCGGGCCTGTTCGTCGCCGGCCGCGCGATCGCCCACGAGGGCCCGACCCCGCCCGACGACGCGCCGGGCCCGTTCCTCACGCTCGGGCCGGGCCCGGGCCCGGACGCCGGGCCCCCCCGCCTGTGGCGCACGCGCTGGGGCGGGGTCATGCGGTCGAGCTCACCCGGGCTCGCAGCCGTGCTCGACCGGCTCGAGGCGGCCTGGCCGCAGGTCGTCCCGTGGGCCGACGTCGGGGCGCTCGCGGCCGGCCACGGGCTCGCCGAGCTCGACCTGGCCGAGGCGCTGCTCGTGGGCTTCGGCCACGACGTGCTCGAGCTGCGCCCGCGCCGGCTCGAGGTCGCGCCGCGGGTCTCCGAGCGCCCGCGCTCGTCCGACCTCGTGCGCCTGCAGCTCGAGGACCCGGCGCGCGAGGTCGTCTCGAGCCAGCGCCACGAGATGGCCCTCACCGACCGCTTCGACCGCTCGCTCCTGCGCGCGCTCGACGGGACGCGCGACGCGGCCGGGCTCGTGGACGCCGCCATGGCCGACGTCGCGGCGGGCCGCCTGCGCGTCGCGCGCGAGGACGGCGTCGTCCCCGAGGGCGACGCGCTCCGCGAGGTCCTCGCCGAGGCCGTCGGCCCGCGCCTGCAGCGCCTGCTCGAGCGGTCGCTCCTGATCGCGTGAGGGAGGGCGCCTCGGCGGTCGAAGCGGCGAGGCCCGGCGCGCGCACCTCGGCGAGGCGTAGGAGGCTGCGCCACGCGAGGTGCCCCTCGGTCTCTCCTCACCCGCGTCGCCGCGCTCGGTTCGCGCGCGACGCAACGGGCCCGACGCACCGCCGACGTGGGGAGAACATTGCGCTGGCGCGACTTGCACTGCCATGCCGGCGTGGCCTGGTGTGTGCAGCGCCTGGCGCGGAGGCCCCGCCATGCGACGCACCGCCGCGCTCGTCCCGGTCGCCCTGGCCCTGGCCCTGGCCCCGTCGGTCGCCCAGGCCCGGCGCCCGACGCTGGCCGACGTGCCCGGGGTCGTGATCGGCCACGAGCCCTCGCCGAACCCGCTGCGCCGGATCTTCGGGACCGCGCGCTACGTGGGCTCGCCCACGATCGCGATCCTGCCCAACGGTCACTACGTGGCCGCGCACGACCTGTTCCGTCGGGGTGGCGGCGAGACCGAGAAGGGCAAGGGGATCACGCTCGTCTACCGCTCGACCGACCGCGGGGCGTCGTGGACGCGCGTGGCCCGGGTCGAGGGTGCGTTCTGGTCGACCCTGTTCGCGCACGGCGGCGCCCTGTGGCTCTGGGGCTACAGGAAGCTGAGCGGCGACCTCGTGGTCCGGCGCTCGACCGACGAGGGGCGGACCTGGACGGACCCGCGCGACGCGGCGACCGGGCTCCTCGTCGCGGGGAGCTTCGGCGGGACCCCGAACTCACCCGTCGTCCACGACGGCCGGCTCTGGATCGCGCAGAGCGGCACGCGCGTCGCGTCCGTGCCCGTGGGCGCCGACCTGCTGGCGGCGTCCTCCTGGACGCTCTCGCGCGGGCGCGGGGGCGACCCCGCCTGGCTCGGCGGGACCTTCACGATCTGGACCGAGGGCCAGGTGGTCGCCTCGCCCGCCCTCGGCGTCCACGTGCTCCCCAAGGTCAAGGACCGCCCGTTCACGGCGCTCCTCCGCTTCGACGCGCCGGGCGCCGCGCCGCGCTTCGACCCCGCCCTCGACTTCGCGCCGCTCCCCGGCGCCGAGAAGAAGTTCGGCGTCCGGTACGACCCGGTCTCGGACCGGTTCTGGGCGCTCACGAACCCGGTCCTCCCCCAGCACCAGCCCCGGCCGACGTGGTCGCCCACCTGGTCCGACCCGTTCCGGCGCGTCGCGAGCCCGGCCATGGTCCGCAACGCCGCGGCGATCTACTCGTCGCGCGACCTCCGCACCTGGGAGTTCGAGCGGATCTTCCTCTACCACCCCGACCAGGAGCGGGCCGCGTTCCAGTACCTCAACTTCCTGATCGAGGGCGACGACCTGGTCGTCGTCTCGCGCACGGCCTTCCACGTCGGCTTCTGGAAGCCGCCCCGCGGGCACGACTCGAACCTCCTCACGTTCCACCGCGTCCCCGACTTCCGGCGCCGCCCGGCGAACCCTTACCCGCCCGGGCTCGCACCAGCCCCCGGGCCCGTGACGACCGGGCTCACGGGCGCCGTGTCCCGCGGCGCGCCTTAGCGCCGGGCGGCCGGCGTTCGGCGCGCCCTCGCGTGCGTCGCACGCGGGCGTGCGGTCCGACCGGCGGTCGGCTGGCGCGCCAGTGGAGCCGCCGGACGGACGGCGGGCAGGTCGGGCCGGCGCGCCGCGGACTCGCGGCCTCGACCGGCGCGCGGGTCCGCCCCGAGGCCCGCGGTAGACTCGGCCGGGTGACCGAGCGCGTCTCCTCGTCAGAACCGACGTCGCCCGCGGCCCCACCCACGCCGGAGGCGCTGCGCGCGTGCCGGGCCGTGCTCGAGGCCGTCGCGGAGGACCGCGCCGTGCTCGCGGCGCTCGGCCAGGAGGAGCGCGCGGCGCTCATGTCCGCGGCCGGGCGCGTGGCGCACCCGACGGCCCAGGCGCTCCGGCGCGAGGTCAAGGCGCTGCGCCGCGAGCGGCGGCGGCGCGCGGAGGCGGCCGATCGGGCCGCGCTCGAGGCCACGGGGATCCGCGCCGCGCGCCAGGCGCCCGTGTTCGTGCCCCCGCCGCGGCTCGCGCTGCCCGCGCCGGGCGAGCCGGCGCTCGAGCCGGTCGGCGGCGCCGCGCCGGCGCCGGGGTCGCCGGTCGGCGGCTTCGCGGGGCCACCGGGACCGTCGAACGGCGACGCCGAGCCGGCGCAGGGGTCGTCCGGCGCCGAGCCGGTGCCGGGGAGGACGCCGCCGGGGCCGGGCTTCGTCCGCCCGCGCGCCTGCTACGTGTGCAAGCGGCCCTACCGCGAGGCGCACGCGTTCTACGACAGCATGTGCCCACCCTGCGCGGCGCTGAACTACGAGAAGCGGTTCCAGACGGCCGACCTGCGCGGGCGCGTGGCGCTCGTCACGGGCGGGCGGGTCAAGATCGGCTACCAGATCGCGCTCAAGTGCCTGCGGGCGGGGGCGCGCGTCGTCGTCACGACGCGCTTCCCGCACGACGGGGCGCAGCGGTTCGCGGCCGAGCCCGACTTCGAGGAGTTCGCCCCGCGCCTCGACCTCTACGGGCTCGACCTGCGGCACGCGCCGAGCGTCGAGGCGTTCGCCGCGCACGCCTGCGCGACCTGGCCCCGCCTCGACCTGCTCGTGAACAACGCGGCCCAGACCGTGCGCCGCCCGCCGGGCTTCTACCGCCACCTGCTCGAGCCCGAGCTGCGGCCCTGGGCCGAGCTGCCCGCCCGCTGGCGCGGGGTCGTCGAGCGCTGGCACGACCTGCGCGGCGCCCTCGGCGCGGGCGACGGCGCGGGCCCGGCCCGGCTCGGCCAGGCCCCGAGCGGCGACCTGGCCCACGACGCGGGTCGCGGCCCGGAATACGGCCACGCGCTCGCGACGCTCGGCGCCGCGCGCCGCGCGCAGGGGCTGCTCGAGCCGGCGCGCCTGGCGCAGCTCCGCACGGCCACGGACGGCGAGGACGGGTTCGCCGTGTTCCCCGAGGGCGAGGTCGACCACGACCTGCAGCAGGTCGATCGGCGCCGGCACAACTCGTGGCGCATGACGCTCGGCGAGGTCCCGACCTGGGAGATGCTCGAGGTCCAGCTCGTGAACGCGGTCGCGCCGTTCACGCTCTGCGCGCGGCTCAAGCCGCTCCTCGTGCGCGCGGGGACGCGCGACGCGCACGTCGTGAACGTCTCGGCCATGGAGGGCTCGTTCTCGCGCGGGACGAAGACCGACAAGCACCCGCACACGAACATGGCCAAGGCCGCGCTCAACATGCTCACGCTGACCTCGGCGCCCGACTACGCGAAGGACGGCGTGTTCATGAACGCCGTCGACACGGGCTGGGTCACCGACGAGGACCCGGCCCAGCACGCCGAGCGCAAGCGCGACGTGCTCGGCTTCCAGCCGCCGCTCGACATCGTCGACGGCGCGGCGCGCGTCCTCGACCCGCCCTTCGTCGGGCTCAACACGGGCCGCCACGCCTGGGGCCAGTTCTGGAAGGACTACGCGCCGACGACCTGGTAGCGGCGCCCGGGCGCCCGCGCCTCGGTCGGGCGCCCTGGGGCGGGCGAGGCGGAGGAGCGCGCGCCACGGGGGCCCTCCGGGGCTCCGGTCGCCTGCGCCGGACGCCCGCCTCCTGCGCGTCGAGGAGCCCGCGCACGGGGAGCCCGGGCCGGTGGCCCCGCGGGGGACGAGGTCGCTCGGGCTCCTGGCCGGGCGAGGCGTCGCTTGTCGCGGCGCGCCCGGCAGGGCGCGCACCGCCCCGGCGCGCGCGCGGGGTAGCCTCGCGGGCCCGCGAGGTGCCCCGTGCGCTCCAGGTCCGTCGCCCCGCTCGTGCTCGCCCTGGCCTGCCTCCTCCCCGCGCGGGCCCAGGACGGGCCGGCGCCGGCCGGCGACGCGCCCGCGGGGCCGGCCGCGGCGACCGGCTGGGCCGGCGCCTGGGACACGACGTTCGGGCGGCTCGACCTCGAGCAGGAGGGCGCGCGCGTGCGCGGCGCCTACCCCGCCGGCGAGGTCGAGGGCCAGGTCGCCGGCCGGCGGCTCACGTTCCGCTACACCGAGGCCGACGTGGCCGGCGAGGGCTGGTTCGAGCTGAGCCCCGACGGGCGGACGTTCGCCGGGCGCTGGCGCGAGCGCGGCGGCGACGAGCGCGCCTGGAAGGACTGGGCGGGCACGCGGCTCCCCCCGCCCGACCGCTTCGACGGGCTGTTCGAGACCGGCTACGGCCCGCTCCGGCTCGAGCAGGTGGGCGCCAAGCTGAGCGGCAGCTACCGGTGGGAGGGCTCGGCCGGGACGCTCGACGGCGCGGTCGAGGGCGGGCGCGCGACCTTCCGCTGGGTCGAGGGCAAGGGCCAGGGCACCGGCTGGTTCGAGGTCGAGGGCGACGCGCTGCGCGGGGGCTGGCGCGCCGGCAGCGAGGGCGAGTTCAAGCCGTGGGAGGGGACCCGGCGCCGGGGCGCGCCCGGCGCGCGCTGGTTGTTCGTGCTCGAGGCGCACTGGGAGCACACGCTCGAGGAGCCCGAGTACGCCTTCGGCGACATGCTCGCGGCCTACTTCCGCCGTCAGCCCCAGGTCCAGGTCCGGCGGCGCCGCTTCCACGACCGGGTCGACCTCCTGCGCGCGCTCGAGGAGCTGCCCTTCCTGCCGGGGCCGGTCGTGCTCCTCGTCGCGGCCCACGGGACGGAGGGGAAGCTCGCGGCGGGCCCGGACGACGTGCCCGCGTCGGCGCTCGCGCCCGCGCTCGACCGGGCGCCCAACGTGACGCTCCTCCACTTCTCGTCGTGCGACATGCTCACCGGGCCGGAGGCCGGGAAGCTCCGGGCCGGGCTGACCCGGCGCGAGGCCCTCCCGGTCTCGGGCTACGCGACGGCCGTCGACTGGTCGGCGAGCGCGCTGCTCGAGATGCTCTACCTCGACCTCGTGCTCGGGCGCGGCTACGCGCCCGGGAAGGCCGCCGCGGTCGTCCGCCGCGAGCTGCGCTTCGCGGGCGACGCGGCGCAGGAGGGCTCGCCGCTCGGCGCGGCGCGGTTCCGGTTCCTGGGCGACTAGCCGAGGCGGCGGGGCCGGGGCGGCGGGGCCCGGGGGGCCGGTCTATCGTGGGCCCGTGGCCCCACGCGCACCGGCTCGCCTCGGCCCGTACGAGGTCCTCGCCCTGCTCGGCGAGGGCGGCATGGGGACCGTCTGGCGCGCGCGCCACGCCACGCTCGGGGTCGAGCGCGCGCTCAAGGTCCTGGCGCCCGTCGCGTCGCCCACGGCCGCCGCGCGCTTCGAGCGCGAGGTGCGCGCGCTCGCGCGCGTGCGCCACCCCGGCGTCGTCGCGATCCACGAGGCCGGCGTCGAGCAGGGCCGGCCCTGGTTCGCCATGGACCTCGTCGCGGGCGAGCCGCTCGACGCCCTGCTCGCGCGTGGGCGGCTCCCCCTGGCGCGCGCGCTCGCGCTCGGGGCGGCGCTGGCGCGGGCGGTCGACGCGCTCCACGAGGCCGGGCTCGTGCACCGCGACCTGAAGCCCGGCAACGTGCTCGTGCGCCCCGACGGGCGGCCGGTCGTGCTCGACCTCGGGCTCGCCGTGGCCCCGGACCGCGACGAGCGCCTCACGCGCACGGGCGCGTTCGTGGGGACGCCGGGCTACCTGGCCCCCGAGCAGCTCTCGGGCGCGTCCCCCACGCCGGCGACCGACGTGCACGCGCTCGGCCTGCTCGTGTTCGAGCTCGCGACCGGCGAGCCGCTGTTCGACGACGGGCTCGGGTTCGAGGGGCTCGTCGCGCAGGTCACGCGCGGCGCGCGGCGCCTCCCGTCCGCGCTCGACGCTGCGCTGCCGCGGGCCCTCGACGACGTCGTCGCCCGCGCGACGGACCGCGACCCGGCCGCCCGGTATGCGTGCGCGGCCGAGCTCGCGGCCGCGCTCGAGGAGGTCGCCGTCGGCGCCGCGCCGACGGC
>JANJTH010000675.1 GCA_024711205.1 Planctomycetota bacterium
GCCGGCGCCGGGGCGCCCTCGCGCTCGCGGCCGCCCTGGCCCTCGCCGCGCTCGGTCGCGCGCCCGCGCAGGACGCGCCCCCGCCGGGGCCTCCTGCCCCCGAGGAGGCGCCGCCCGAGCCCGAGCCGGCGCTCGCGATCCTGGGCGCGACCGTGCACGTGCCGGGCGGGCCGCCGCTCGAGCGCGCGAACGTGATCGTGCGAGGCGGCAAGATCGTGGCCGTCGGCCGCGACGTGGAGGTCCCCGCCGATGCCGACCGCGTGTTCCTGGCCGGGCAGCACCTCCTGCCCGGCCTGATCGACGGCGACACCGTGCTCGGGCTGACCGAGATCGGGGCCGTCAAGGCGACCGACGACACGCGCGAGGTCGGGCGGCTCAACCCGAACCTGCGGGCCGAGCGGGCCGTGAACCCCGACAGCGAGCTGTTCGGCGTCACGCGCACGGGCGGCGTGCTCGTGGCCTTCACCTGCCCCCGGTCGGGCCTCGTGAGCGGCTCGGGCGCGCTCGTCTACACGGAGGGCTGGACCTGGGAGGACCTCACGGTCCGCGCGCCCGTGTCCGTGCACGTGCGCTGGCCCGACATGGCGGTCCGGCCCCAGCACGGCGGCCGCGGCCGGCGCGGCGGCGGGCCCGACGGCGACGAGGACGACCCGCGCCGGCGGCGGGAGGAGGCGCTGCGGGCGCTCTCCGAGGCGCTCGCCGAGGCGCGCGCCTGGTCGCGCGCGCGGCGCGTGCTCGTCGCCGGGGGGCCGCCCGACGACGCGAAGTGGGCCGCGCTCGCGCCGGTCGTCGAGGGCGCGCTCCCGCTCACGGTCGAGGCGAACGACCCGCAGCAGCTCCGCGCCGCGCTCGACTGGGCCGAGCGCGAGCGGGTCCGCCTCGTCGTCGTGGGCGGCGCGCGGGCCTGGCGGGTCGCCGACGCGCTCCGCGTCGCCGACGTGCCGGTGGTCCTGGGGCCTGCGCTCGCGCTCCCCGGGCGCGACGACGACCCGATCGACGCCGCCTACGGCAACGCGGCCCGGCTCCACGCCGCCGGCGTGCGGTTCTGCTTCTCGACCGGCGGCAACGCGTTCGCGACCGCGAACGCCCGCAACCTGCGCCTCGAGGCCGCGGCCGCGGTCGCCCACGGCCTCCCGCGCGCGGCCGCGCTGCGCGCGCTCACGCTCGGGGCGGCCGAGATCTTCGGCGTCGCCGACCGCCTCGGCTCGATCGAGGTCGGCAAGGAGGCGACCCTGATCGCCGTCGATGGCGACGTGCTCGACGCGCGCGCGCCGGTCACCGCCGCCTGGATCGCCGGGCGCGGGGTCGACCTGACGGACAGGCAGGCGCGGCTCTACGAGCGGTACCGGCGGCGGCCGCGATGACCCGGCGCCCGCGCCCGCCGGGACCGGGCGGGACCTGGCACGGGCGGCGGACCGGACGACGAGCCGGCGGCGCCCTGGCCGCCGTCGCCGCCGGCCTCGCGGCCGCGGCGGCCACCGGCTGCCCCCCGGGGCGCGGGCTCGTCGTGGGCCCCGACGAGCGCCTCGGCCCGGGGACCTACACGGTCGACCGCGTGGGCGTCGGCTGGACCGACGACCAGGTCGAGGCCGCCTTGGGCCCCGCGCCCCACCGGCACGTCTCGGGCCAGCCCCTCCCCCGGCCGGGCGAGCCGCCGCCGCCTCGCGACCCGACCGCCCCGCCGCCCGCGCAGGAGACGTGGAAGTACGGCGACACGACGGTCTCGCTCGCGGGCGGCGTGGTCCGGGAGGTCAGCGGGCGCACGCTCCGGCGCGACGACGCGACGATCGCCGCGAGCGGGATCGACGAGGCGGAGGTCTTCCGCGCGCTCGGGCGAGGCCGGGTCGTCCGCTCCTGGAGTCCGAAGGGCAGCGGCGTGATCACCACGGGCTACGTGCCCGCCTCCGTCTCGTACGTCTACCACGACGGCTCGACCGAGTACACGCTCTACTGCTACGTCCCGAACGGCGAGCAGGTGCAGTGGATCCACGCCAGGCCGTTGCCGACCGGGCGGGACGGACCTCGCCGGGCGCGCCCCGAGCGCGCCCGACCGGGCGCGCCCGCCCCGCCGCAGTCACCCGCGCCGGGCGCGCCGCCGCGCGAGCAGGACCGACCGGCCCCGCGCGCGGACGCGGACACGAAGACCCTCGTGTTCGTCGCGCTCGCCGGGCTGCTCCTGTTCGTGGACGGCGTGTTCGACCTGAAGATCTTCGCGGCCGCGCGCCGGCGGCACCGCGGGGGACCCCGGCGGGGGATCGTCGGCCGCCTGCTCGTCCTCGCGGCCGGCGGGGCCTGCCTCCTCGCGGGCCTGGGCGCCCTGGTCCAGGAGGCGCTCCGCTCGCGCTGAACGGCGCGCGGGCGCGGGGGAGCCCGCCGCCCGAGCGGAGCGTGCCCCCTGCCAGCCGCGCGGGCGGGCACGCCCCCCCCACGGGCCGGGAGGACGCGCGCAGGCAGCCCTTCCGGTCGGCGCAGGAGGAAGCGGCCGGGCCTGCGGAGGGCTCCTCACGTGGCTCGCCCTCCGTGCTCGGCCGCCAAAAACGCCGACGGGCGAGCGGCCTCGCCGCTCGCCCGTCGCTGCTCGTCGACGCGGGCGCGTCGGCGCGCTCAGGCCCCGGCCTGGGCCGCCTCGCGGCCGGCCTGCTCGGCCGCCCGCGTGCCCGCGTTCTTCTCGTCGGCCGCGAAGCGCTCGAGGTGCGCGCGGCGCTCGGCGGCCGGCCGGCCCTTGAGCTGGCCCATGAGCGCCGCGAGCTTCTTCGCCGCGTCGATCTCGCGCTTCGCCGTGTCGTCCTTCTTCAGCGCGTCGAGGCGCGCGCCGGCCTGCTGGGCCTCCTCCTCGCCCTTGAACGCCTTCGCGAGGTAGGCGTAGATCTCCATCGCGGCGAGGAAGTCGCGGTCCGTCTCGTTCTGCTGCGCGAGCTCGAGCTGCTTGCGGCCGAGCTCGGCCACGCGCTCCATCAGGTACGTCGCGTCGGCCTTCGCCTCGTCGGTCGAGCGGGCGTTGTCGAGCACCTTCTGGGCCTCCTTGCGGGCGCCCACGAGGTCCTTGGCCATGTACTTCTGGACGGCCTTCGTGACGGCCTTGTCGAAGTCGCTCCGGCCGAGCCCGGGGAAGCGGACCTTGGCGATCTCCTGCTCGATCAGCCGGTCGACCGTCCCGCCGCCCGGGTTGCCCTCCCAGATCACCTTGCCGTCGACGCCGATCAGCCAGGCGTGCGGGATCCCGCCGTTCGTCTGGTAGCCCTGCGCGCCGCCCGCGGCGACCGGGTAGTCCTTGTGGCCCTTCGAGGCCAGGAGCTGCTTGATCTGGTCGGGCGTGTGGCCCTGGGCCTCGAACGCGAAGATGTGCAGGCCGCGGTCGCCGTACTGGTCCTTGAGCTTCTGGACGTGCGGGATCAGCGCCACGCACGGAGGGCACTTGACGCCCCAGAACTCGACGAACACGACCTCGCCGCGGAGCGCCCGGATCGACGTCTCCCCCTTCGGCGCGACGACCCAGTTCGGGTTGCCGAAGTCGGGCGCCTCCTGACCGACCTGCGGCGACGCGGCCCAGACGGGCGAGGCGAGCAACGCCGCCGCGAGGGCGGGCACGAACGAACGCGAGAGCATGGTGACCTCCGGGCGGGGACTGGGCGGACCTTCAGCCCCTCCGCAGAGGAGATGCAACCAGACGGGACCCGTCGCCGCAAGGTGCCCCAGGGTCGAGGTCGACGTGCGGTCCCCGCGCACCCGCGCCGGGCGTCACGCCGCGGGCTGCAACTCACGCGCTCAATGCGACTTGGGACCGAGGGGCCGCTTGGCCGGCACGCCGTCGCGTCGCGGGTATTGCTCGGGCGTGACGCCCGCCTTCTCGACGACGAGCAGGCGACGCCCGGCACCTCCGGGGAGCGCGTAGCGGACGACCTCGGGCGGGGCGCCGCCGAGGAGCGGCGCGACGGCCCGGGCCGCCGCGAGCTCGACCTCCTCCTGCGCGGGCCCGCGGAACAGGACGGCGCGCCCGCCGGGGCGGACGAGCGGGAGCGAGAGCTCGAGGCAGGTCCCGACGGGCCCGAGCGCGCGCGACGTCGCGCAGGCGAACGCGCCCCGCAGCGCGGGGTCGCGGCCGAGCGCCTCGGCCCGGGCGTTGCGCACCGTGACGCGCTCCAGGCCGAGGGCCGCCGCGGCCTCGGTCAGGAACGCGGCCTTGCGGCCGGTCGCCTCGACGAGCGTGACCGGGCGTCCGGGGTCGAGCGCCGCGAGGACGAGCCCGGGGACGCCGCCGCCGCTCCCCAGGTCGACGAGGGGGCCGGCGCCCGTGTGCGGCGCGGCGGCCAGCGCGTCGGCCAGATGCCCCTCGAGGAGGTCCTCGAGCTCGAGCAGGCGGGTCAGGTTCGTCGTCGCGCCGCGCTCGCGCAGCAGGTCGGCGAACCGGCGCAGCCGCGCGAGCGCCCCCTCGTCGAGCGCCAGGCCGCGCCCCGCGAGCCAGGCCTGGAGGCCGGTCCAGTCGAGGGCGCTCAGCGGGCCGGCTCGATCACCGCCGACATGGACCCCTTGCAGCCGCGGATCCGCGGGTCGGGGCCGTAGGCGTGGACCTGGTCGCGCTTGAGCTCGGCGTGCTCCTTCGAGGTCGTGATGAGGATCGTGCGCTTCGCCTCGTCGACCTCGCAGGCGTGCAGGAAGGCGCGCTCCTTCGTGAACCCGAACACGGCGCGGAGCATCTCGACCACGTAGTCGTAGGAGTGGTGGTCGTCGTCGAGCAGGATCACGTGATACGGGGGCAGGAGCCCGGCGCGGACGTCGGTCTCCGCCTCGGTCTCGACCCCGGCGCCGCCCTGGCCGGGGCCGCCCTGCCCGGCGGCCCGGCTCACTTGCCCTTCTGCCCCACGAACCAGTCGCCCTTGTCCTGGAACAGGAGGTTGAAGGTCGTGAGCGTCCCGTAGCAGCGGGTCACGTAGCCCTGGAGCGTGCGGCGCTCCTCGGCGTCGAGCTTCTCGCTCGCGTTCACCTTCTGCTCGAGGAGGCGCAGCGCGTCGCGGAGCCGGACGATCTTCTGGAACAGCTCGTCGATCGGGACCTCCTTGGCCTGGAGCGCGGGGTCGCGCGGGCGGATCACGACCGTGCCCCCGCGGAACCGCTGCGCCAGCTCGGCGCGCCCCTGCCCGACCTCGGCGAGCGCCTCGCGCAGCGCCTGCTTGAGCTGGCCGTAGTCGATCTCCACGGGGGTCCTCCGGCCCGGGCTCGACGCTCCGCGGAGGAGGCGAGCGGCGCGCAGGCCGGAGCACGTTCTAGCGCCCGGGGCAGGAGGGCGCCAGACGAGCGTCCCGGCTGTCAGGCCGGCCGGCGCCTCGGCAATTCTGCCCGGGCCCACGGACGTAAGGCGTTGCGGGGCGCGCCGGGACGCCCGGACCGACGCTTGCACTCCGTGCTCTCGCCGAGGGGCGAGGAGTGACCATGCAAGGGACGAGCGAACCGAAGCGGCGCGCCGGGCGCCGCGACGACGCGCCGGCGGAGGGCTATCTCGACCAGGACTTCGCGCGGTTCCGCGCGGAGCGCCTGCGCTCGACCGGGCGTCGCGCCGCGGTCGAGCGGGCCGCGGCGGTCGAAGGCGCCGCGAGCGATGAGGACCCGCCGCCGCTCGAGCCGCGCCGCGCCGCGCCGGCGCCCGCGGCCTCCCCGGCGCCGGGCGCCGCCGTCGCCGACGAGACGGTCGCGCTCGCCCTGCCGCGCGCGGACGTCGAGCGGTTCGAGCGCTACCGCGAGGAGGTCGCGACCCCGCTCCGCGGGAACCCCGTGCTCCCGCCCGCGGCCGTCCGCGAGCCTTCCGCGCCCGCGGGCCCCGCGGCCGCGGCCGACGACGGCGGCCTGTTCTTCGGGACGACGCAGCGCGAGCGCGACGTGGCCCGGGCGACCGCCCGCGCGGCGCGCGCGACCCTGATCGAGGGCGAGGCGACGCCCCCGGAGGTCGCCGAGGCGCCCGGCGCTGCCGCGAGCGGACCCGAGGACTCGCCCGCGCCGGCCTCGGCTGCCGCCGAGCCGAGCGCGCCCCCGCGCG
>JANJTH010000775.1 GCA_024711205.1 Planctomycetota bacterium
GGCGCGGGCTCGCGCTCCTGGGCGCCGTCGGCCTGCTCGGGGCCCTCGCCGCGGGTGCGGGGGCCGCCCGGCTGCTCCCGATCGGCGCGGCCTTCCAGGCGAAGCAGCTCGCGGCGTGGGTCCACGGCGCCGGGCGCTCGCCCGAGGCGGTGCTCGCGGAGGACCTCGACCCGGGCGAGCTCTCGGCGCTGCTGCGCCTGTGTCGCCCGACGCTCGACCCGCCCGACCCGACCGGCGTCGCGCGCGCCCGCTCGCGGGTGCCCGGGCTCGTCGAGCGGGAGGTCGTGTTCCGCCCGGGGCTGGGCGCGACCGTCGCGATCGGCGAGCTCGCGCCCGTGCCCGCCCCGGCGCCGGTCCCCCCGCCCGCCGACCCGGCGGCCCTCTGGCCCGAGGGCGAGCGCGTCGACCCGGCGGCCGCCGCGGCCGCGCTGCCGGGGCTCGACCGGGCGCGCCTCGAGGCGGCGCTCGACCGGGCCTTCGCCGAGCCGGAGCCCGACCGCCCGCGTCGGACGCGGGCCGTCGTCGTCGTGGCCGGCGGGCGGGTCGTGGCCGAGCGCTACGCGGCCGGCTTCCACGCGGACATGCCGCTCCTCGGCTGGTCGGCCACGAAGACGATCGCCGCCGCGCTCGTGGGCGTCCTCGTGCGGGACGGGCGCTGGGAGCTCGACCGGCCCGTGCCGGTGCCCGAGTGGGGGCCGGGCGACCCGCGCGCGGCGATCACGCTCCGCCAGCTCCTCCAGATGCAGAGCGGGCTCGAGTTCGCCGAGGTCTACAGCCCGCTCACGGACGTGACGACCATGCTGTTCGGGGCGCGCGATGCGGGCGGGTTCGCGGCCAGCAAGCCGCTCGCGCACCCGCCCGGGACGGCCTGGAGCTACTCGAGCGGGACGACGAACATCCTCTGCCGCGCCATGCGCGCGACGCTCGGCGACGACGCCTCCTGGCGCCTCCCGCGCGACGCGCTGTTCGCGCCGCTCGGCATGCGGAGCGCCCGGATCGAGCTCGACGCGGCGGGGCACTTCGTCGGGTCGTCCTTCGGCTGGGCGACCGCGCGCGACTGGGCGCGCTTCGGCCTCCTGTGGGTCCAGGACGGCGTGTGGCAGGGCCAGCGGCTGCTGCCGCCCGGCTGGGTCGAGCTGTGCCGGACGCCCGCCGCGCACTCGGACGGGCAGTACGGCGGGCACGTGTGGCTCCGGCTCCGCTCGGCGCGCCTGCCCGACGTGCCCGCGCTCCCGGCCGACGCCTTCCACGCGTCGGGCCACGAGGGGCAGGTGATCACGATGATCCCCTCGCGCGGGCTCGTCGTCGTGCGGCTCGGCCTGTCCCGGCACCGCAACTGGGTCCAGGAGCACCTCGTGGACGACGTGCTCGAGGCGCTGGGCCCGGGCGGCTGACGAGGCGCTCGTGTGAGGTCCGCGCCGCGCTCGGCCGAGCCCTCGCGCGTGGCTCAGGCCCGCCGGCCGGCGCCCGCCCTCGCGACGGCCGACGCGGCGATCCCGACCTGTCCGAGCCAGTACAGGCCGATGATCGGGAACCGGACGTGGGGCAGGCCGAGCCCGCCGAAGCGGTCGAGCGCGATGAGGCTGTCGCTGACGCCGAACAGGAGCGCGCCCCCGGCCGCGAGCCAGGCCGCCCGTGCGGCGCGCGGGTCTGCCCCCGCCGATGTCGCCGCCGGGACGAGCGCCGCGGCGCGCCACATCATGACGCTCAGCGCGAGCGCGTAGACCCCGATCGGGACGGTCGCGGGGCCCAGCCCCGGGAGGAGGTGCAGGTAGAGCCCGGCGCCCCACAGCGCGAAGGGGAGCCCCACGAGCAGGGCGGGGCGCCGCGTGACGGAGAGGTACCCGGCCACGTACGCGACGTGCCCGGCCAGGAAGGCCAGCACGCCGGGGAGGAACAGCGCCTCGCGCTCCTCGAGGAGCAGGTCGCCCACGAGCGAGAGCGCGAGCCCGCGCACGACCCAGCGCGCGTAGCGGGCGGCCGCCGCGTCGGTCGGGGCGTCCGCCGGGGCCTCGGCGCTCGCCGCGCGGACCCAGGCGATCAGCGCGAGGATGATCCAGGGCTTCGTGGCGAGCCGGACCCACACCTGCTCGGTCGCGAGCCCGACCGCGTAGACCGCGCACGCGAGCGCGACGCCCGCCCACACGGCCGCCGGGAGGGCGGCCGCCGCGCCGACGGCCGCGGCCCGCTCGGCCGGCGGCGCGAGCACGACGACCCGGGGCGCCTCGGCGTCCTCGCGCGCGCTCACGGCGCGCCCTGGCCGTCGCGACGACGGCGGCGGCCCTGCTCGCCGACTCGACGTGAGCGGCCCGCGCGCGCGAGGCGCGCGGGGCCGGACGAGCGCCCTGACGCCCCCTCACCGAGGACCGAAGCGCGGCCGGGCTGCATGGACGCGGGCATGGCGCGGGGGCGAGGCGACGGCCGGGGGTGGGGCCGCGGGGCCTACAGGCCCCGGGCGATCCGCGTCGCCTCGAGGCCGCCCGGGACCCAGTCCCGCCCGGCGGCCGCGCGGTCGTTCCAGGTCTCGCGCTTGCCGATCGGGCCCGGGACCTCGGCCATCGTGATGCAGCCGGGCACGGGGCACACGAGGGCGCACAGGTTGCAGCCGATGCACTCGTGGTCGTCGACGAACGGCACGTGCCGCTCCGGGAACGCCCCCGGGGCCTTCACCCGCACGGCCGGCACGTGGTCGGGCACGTGGTAGTGCCCGGCCTTCAGGGCCTCCGCCTTCGAGCGGCCGGGCAGGTGGATGCACTGGTGCGCGCCGTCCATGCAGGCCGTGTAGCAGAGGTGGCAGCCGATGCACGCGTCCGCGTCGATCCGCGCCTTCACGTTGTAGTTCAGGTCGAGGTCGCCCCAGTCCTTGTAGGCGCCCGTGGCCCGGCCGCGCAGGTCCATGACCGACTTCATCCCGCGCTCGTCGAGGAAGGCGTTCAGCCCGTCGATCAGGTCCTCGACGATCCGGTAGCCGTAGTGCATGACGGCCGTGCAGACCTGCACGCTCGTGGCGCCCAGCGCGATGAACTCCGCCGCGTCGCGCCAGGTCGTGACCCCCCCGATCCCCGAGTAGACGATGTCGCGCCCGAGCACCGGGTCGCGCGTGAGCTGCGCCATGAGGTGCAGCGCGATCGGCTTGACCGCGGGCCCGCAGTAGCCGCCGTTCGACGACGCGTCGCCCACGCGCGGGAGCGGGACCATGCGCTCGAGGTCGACGCCCATGATCGACTTCACCGTGTTGATCAGCGAGATCGACCTCGCGCCGGCGCGGTGCGCGGCCTCGGCCGGCTCGAGGATGTCGCCCACGTTCGGGGTGAGCTTGACGATCGTGGGGATCTTCGCGCACTCGAGGACCCAGCCGGTGATCTCCTCGAGGACCTTCGGCTCGGCGCCGACGGCCGACCCCATGCCGCGCTCGCACATGCCGTGCGGGCAGCCGAAGTTGAGCTCGAGCCCGTCCGCGCCCGCGTCCTCGCAGCGCCGGATCAGCTCCTTCCACTCCTCCTTCGTCTCGACCATGAGCGACGCGATCACGGCGTGCTTCGGGAACAGCCGCTTGACCTCGGCGATCTCCTTCAGGTTCACGTCGAGCGGGCGGTCCGTGATGAGCTCGATGTTGTTGAGCCCCATCAGCTTCGCGCCCTGGTAGTCGACGCCGCCGAAGCGCGAGCTCACGTTGACGATCGGGTTGCCGAGCGTCTTCCAGACGGCGCCGCCCCAGCCGGCCTCGAAGGCGCGGATCACCTGCCCGCCCGTGTTCGCGGGGGGCGCCGAGGCGAGCCAGAACGGGTTCGGGCTCTTGATCCCGAGGAAGTCGATCGACAGGTCGGCCATGGGTCCCCCGCGCGCTCGGTTGAGGTCCGCTCCGCGCGCGGCCCGCGCGCGTCGCTCAGGCGCCGCGTAGCAGCGCGTCGATGCTCCGGGCGGCCAGCTTGGCGTCCTGCGCCGCGTTGACCACCTCCTTGCCCCCGTTCACGCAGTCGCCGCCGGCCCACACCTTCGGGTGGCCCGTGCGGCGCGTGACCGGGTCGACGACGACGCGCCCCTTCGGGTCGAGCGCCACGCCGGGGAAGGCCTGCGCGAGCCCGGTCGCGCGCGCCTGCCCGATCGCGACCGCGATGAGGTCGCAGGGCAGGTCGTGCTCGCTCCCGGCCACGGGCTTGCCGCCCTGGGCCCGCGCGACGCGCAGGCCCGTCACGCGGCCCTGCCCGTCGCGGAGGACCGCGAGCGGGACGCGGTCCTCGAGCAGCCGCACGCCGTGGCGGCGCGCGTAGTCGAGCTCGTGCGCGTAGCCCGACATGTCGGCCTCGCGCCGCCGGTAGACCATGGCGACGTCCTCGAGGTCGAGCAGCGCGAGCTCGTGCGCGATGTCGATCGCGGTGTTGCCGCCGCCCACGACGAGCGCCGTCCGCGCGCCGCCCAGGTCGAAGGTCGGGTCGGCCTTGATCCGCTCGATCAGGGCGACCGCGCCGTGCACGCCCGGCCCCTCCTCGCCCGGGACCCCGAGCGTCGAGTCCGCGCCCAGCCCGAGCCCGAGGAACACGGCATCGTAGTCCGCGAGCAGCCGCGCGGCGCTCAGGTCGCCCTCGCCCACGGTCACGCCGGTCCGGAGCTCGATCTCGCCGAGCGCCAGCACCCACTCGACCTCGCGGAGCGCCGCGTCCCCCAGCATCTTGTAGGGCGCGATCCCGAGCGTGTTGAGCCCGCCCGGGACCTGCTTGCGCTCGAAGACCGTGACCCGGTGCCCGGCGAGCGCGAGCAGCCCGGCCGCCGCGATCGAGGCCGGCCCGCCGCCGACGCAGGCGACGCGCTTGCCGGTCGCCGGCCGGCGCGCGTAGAGCCCGGCGATCCCGCCCCGGGCGAGCGTCGTCTCGGTCGCGTAGCGCTGCAGCCGGCCGATCTGGATCGGCGGGCGCTCCCAGGCGTTGTAGACGCACGCGCCCACGCACAGGACCTCGACCGGGCACACGCGCGAGCACGAGTAGCCGAGCAGGTTCGCGTCGAGGATCGTGCGCGCCGCGCCCCGGACGTTGCCCGTCGCGATCTTGCGGATGAACGTCGGGATGTCGATCTCGGTCGGGCAGGCCTGGATGCACGGGGCGTCGACGCAGTACAGGCAGCGGTTCGCCTCGGCCTCGGCCTCGGCCGGGCGGTAGAGCGGCTTGTAGTCGGTGAACCGCTGCTCGAGCCGGCCCTCGGGCAGCGCCGCCCCCGCCGCGGCCGCGGCGGCCGCCGTCACTTCGCCTCCATGCCGGCGAACGCCTCGCCGAGCAGCCGCACGCCCTCGGCGAGCTCGTCCTTCGTGACGTTGAGCATGGGGGAGATCCGCACGACGTTGCCGTGGAGCCCGCCCCGGCCGATGAGCAGCCCGCGCGCCTTCGTCTCCTCGAACAGGCGGGAGACCGCGGCCGGGTTCGGCGTGCGGTCGCGCGTCGTCTCGTCCTTGACGAGCTCGAGCGCCTGCATGAGGCCCATGCCGCGCACGTCGCCGATCGTCTGCGGGTGCTTGCGCTGCAGCGCCTCGAGCCCGGCCCGCAGCTCGGCCCCGCGCTCGCTCGCGTTGCGGAGCAGGTCGTGCTCGCGGATCTCGTCGAGGACGGCCTTGCCGGCCGCGCACGCGACCGGGTTGCCGCCGAACGTCGAGATCGTGGCCGCCTTGAACGCCCCCGCGATCTCGTTCGTGACGATCGTCGCGCCGAGCGGGTAGCCGTTCGCGATCCCCTTCGCCATGGTCATGATGTCGGGCTCGACGCCGAACTGCTCGATCCCCCACATCTTCCCGCCGGTCCGCCCGAACCCGGTCTGGACCTCGTCGGCGATGAAC
Organism: Planctomycetota bacterium; assembly: GCA_024711205.1. Classification (GTDB taxonomy): domain Bacteria; phylum Planctomycetota; class J058; order J058; family J058; genus JANJTH01. Next base: position 5,822 of record JANJTH010000775.1, read on the forward strand.
ACGCCGCCGTGCTTGCGCACGATCTCGGCCGCGATCTGGAAGTACTCCTTCGGCGGCGTGACGAACCCGCCCACGCCCTGGATCGGCTCGGCGAGCATGCCGGCCACGCGGCCGGTCGTCTGGGTCGCGATGAGCTCGTTCAGGTCCTTCGCGCAGGCGACGCCGCAGCTCGGGTGCTCGAGCTTGAACGGGCAGCGGTAGCAGTAGGGCGCGGGCGCGTGCTTGATCGACGCGATCTGCGTGGGCAGCGGGCGGTACTTCGAGTGCGCCGTGAGGGCCTGCGCGAGCGTCGAGCGGCCCGAGTAGCCGTGGCGGAGCGCGATCAGCTCCATGTTGCCGGTCGCGACCTGCGCCATGGTCACGGCCGTCTCGTCCGCCTCGGTGCCGCTCGAGGTGAAGAACACGCGCTTCAGCTTGCCCGGCGCGAGCGCGATCAGCGCCTCGGCGAGCTCGACGAGCGGCACGGTCGGGTAGAGCGTCGAGACGTGCGAGAGCCGGCGCGCCTGCGCGACCACGGCCTCGGTCACGCGCTCGTTGGCGTGCCCGACCGAGACGGTCAGGATCCCCCCGAAGAAGTCGAGGTACTCCCGCCCGTCGAGGTCGCGGATCCGCGCGCCCTTCCCCTCGGCGAGGACGATGGGCTCCTCGTAGTAGTTCGCCTTCGCGAACGTGAGCTCGTTGTGCTTGCGCCGGACCGTCTGGCTGTCCACGAGGCCTCCAGGCCGCCCCGCGGGCGGCCGTTGCTGCCACACCCCCCGGGGCTCCCGCCCCGGGGCCCTTGTCGCTACGGGAGCTGCTCGACCATGGCGCCGTAGCTGTCCGGGCGCCGGTCGCGGAAGAACTGCCAGGTCCGGCGGACCTCCTCGATCATGTCGAGGTTCATCTCGGCCACGACGAGCTCGTCGTGGTCCTCGCTGCCGGTCGCGAGGAACTGCCCGCGCGGGTCCACGAAGTAGCTCGTCCCGTAGAACTTGCCGATGTTCCAGGGCGCCTCGGTGCCGACCCGGTTCGACGCCGCGACGAAGTAGCCGTTGGCGACCGCGTGCGCGGGCTGCTCGAGCTTCCAGAGGTACTGCGACAGCCCGGCGACCGTGGCCGACGGGTTGAACACGATCTCGGCCCCGTTGAGCCCGAGCAGGCGCGCCCCCTCGGGGAAGTGCCGGTCGTAGCAGATGTAGACGCCGATCCGCGCGTAGCGCGTCTGGAAGGTCGGGTAGCCCAGGTTCCCCGGCTTGAAGAAGTACTTCTCCCAGAAGCCCGACGTGTGCGGGATGTGGTTCTTGCGGTACTTGCCGAGGTAGGTCCCGTCCGCGTCGATCACGGCGGCCGTGTTGTAGTACACGCCGGCCATCTCCCGCTCGTAGACCGGGATCACCATGGCCATCTGGTACTTCTTCGCGTACGGGACGAGCGCCTCGACCGTGGGCCCGGGCACGGCCTCGGCGATGTCGCACCACATGCTCTCCTGCGAGGGGCAGAAGTACGGCCCGTTGAACATCTCCTGGAGGCCCAGGATCTGCACGCCCTTCTTCCCGGCCTCCTCGATGAGCGGGAGGTGCTTCTCGAACATGGCGTCCCGGATCGCCGGGACCCCCGCCTTCGGGTCGTTCAGCGGGTTGCTGCACTGGATCAAGCCGCCCAGGACCTTGCGGGCCATGTCGTCCTCCCGTTCGCGCTCGGTGGCCGGCGGACCCTGCGCGCGCGCTCGCGCGCGCGACGACGGCCCGCCGGGGCGGGTCCGGGACCCGCCGAAGGGGCGGAAGCCTACCGGCCGCACCGTGTCCGGGTCAACGGCAACCCGCGCGTGACGCGCCGCGGCGCGGCGTCAGCGACGGTCGAGCCGGCGGCCCGTCTTGCGCTCGAACTCCGCGACCGCGAGCAGGACGAGCTGATCGGTCGGCTCGCGCGCGAGCGCGAACCGGAGCGCGGCCTCGGCCTCGGCGTGGTGACCCCCGAGGATGTAGTAGAGGGCGACCCCCGCGGCCACGTCGGCGCGCTCCGGCTCGAGGTGCCGGGCCTGCCCGAGCTCCTGCTGCCCCGCCCGGACGATCCAGTCGATCGGGACGCTCAGGCACAGGAGCGCGAACTCGAGCCGGCAGGCCGCGCCCGGCGCCAGCTCCACGACCTCGCGGTAGGCCTGCTCGGCCGCGGCGAGCTTGTCGCGCCCCTGGCGCCCCGACATGACGTCCGTGAGGATCACGCGCGCGACCGCCCCGTAGCGGGCGATCAGCAGGCGCGTGTCGCAGGCCCCGTCCTGCGCGAGGACCTCGGCCGCGAGCTCGACGGCGCGGCGCGGGTCGCCGCTCGGCCCCGAGAGGACGAGGACCTCGATGACGCGGGTCGGCACGTGGTCGGGCGCCTCGCGCAGCGCGGCCCGCGCGGCCTCGAGCGCCACGTCGAGCCGGCCCTGCATGAGCGCGTGCTGGGCCGCCGCGCAGCGTCCGGCCGTGCCGCGCGGGTCCGCCTTCGCGAGCGCCTCGTAGCCGGCGAGCGCCTTCCCCCAGCGCCCCCGGCGCAGCGCGAGCTCGGCGTCGAGGAGGTCGAGCTCCCGCGCGTCGGCCCCGAGCGAGCGCGCGCGCGCGAGCGCCGCGCTGGCCGGGTCGTCGTCGAGGTAGGCGTCGCGCGCGACGAGCAGGCGGGCCGCGTCGAGCGCGACCGCCGGGTCGCTCGGGGCCGCCGCCGTCGCGCGCTCGACCGCCTCGCGGACGCGCGGGAGCGGCTCGCCGCGGGCGGCGGTGAGCCAGGCCTCGAGCAGGGGCCCCCGCGCCGGGAGCGAGACCGCGGAGGCGCGCCGCTCGTGGCGCTGCCGCGCCTCCGCCGTGACCTGCCCCACCGCGACGCCGGGCACGCGGTCGCCGAACTCGACGACGCCGAGCAGGCGGGCGACGTGCTGCCGGGTGCGCTGGTCGAGCTCGTCGAGCTGGCGCATGACCGCCTCGCGGTCGAGGCGATGGGCCCGACGCATCGCCTCGGCCGCCTCCTCGGGCGCGCGCTCGAGGCGCGCGAGCCCGTGCCAGAACAGGAACCGCGCGTCGTCGGGGCGCGCCTTCGCCGCGCGCGCGAGGTCCGCGGCCGCGTCCTCGAGGCGGCCCGCGCCGAGGAGGAGCAGCCCGCGCACGTGGAGGGCGTCGGGGGAGGGGTCCGGCTCCCCGAGCGCGATCGCCCGCTCGAGCAGCTCGATGCCCCGGTCGCGCTCGAGGGCGCTCGAGCGGCCGCGCTGCCGGGACAGGACCGTCTTCGCCTCGGTCGTCAGGACGACCACGTCGTTGGGGGCGGCCGCGGCCGCGTCCCGGAACACGCGCACGGACTCCTCGCGCTGGCCGAGCGCCGAGAGCACGAACGCGCGCAGGGCCAGGATCACCCCCGGCTCGCGCGCGCCCTGCTGCGCGCGCTCGAGCGGGTCGAGCGCGCGGTCGAAGCGGCTCTGGAGGACCGCGAGGAGCCCGCCGGCGGCGAGGCCCTGGGGGCCGCCGGGGTCGTCCGCCTCGAGCTGCCGGAGGGCCTCCTGCGCCTCGCCCGTCCGCCCGAGGAAGTGGAGCGCGAGGCCGCGCGTCCAGCGGGCCTCGAGGCCGTCGCGACCGGGCTCGGCCACGACGTCCTCGGCCGCGCGCACCGCCTCCGCCCAGCGCCCGCGTCGCCGCAGGGTCGCGGCGAGCGCCAGCGTGACCCGCGCCCGGAGCCTGCGGTCGGCCCCGGCGGCCGCGAGGGCGACGTCGAGCGGGGCGCGCACCTCGGCCAGCGGGCGCCCCGCCGC
>JANJTH010000836.1 GCA_024711205.1 Planctomycetota bacterium
GGCGCGGGCGGGGACCAGGCCGCGGCGCTCGACGACCTGGCCGCGGCGCTCACGCCGCGGGGGCCCGCGACCGACCTCGCGCTCGCGGTCCGGCGCGCGCTCGAGGACACGGGCGGGCGCGGGCTCGCGGCCGTGGTCGCCGTCACCGACGGGCGCCGCACGCAGGGCGACGGGCCGCGCGCCGTGATCGAGGCGCTCGAGGCCCGGCGCGTGCCCTTCTACGCGCTCGGCGTCGGCGACCCGACGCCGCCCCGGAACCTCGAGGTCACCGAGCTCGCCTGCGAGCGGCGGGCGCTCCTCGGCGACCCGCTCGAGGTCGAGGGCGCCGTGCGCGCGCGCGGATTCGCCGGGACCTCGCTCGAGCTCGAGCTCGTCGCGCGCGCCCCGGGCGGCGAGCCGGGCAGCGCCGGCGGGCCGGGCGGCGACGAGGAGGTCCTCGAGCGGCGCACGATCGAGGCGCCGGCCGACGGGCAGACCGTCCGGGCGCGCTTCACCTGGACGCCGCAGGCCGTGGGCGAGCGCGTGCTCGCGCTGCGCGTGCCCGCGCGCGCCGAGGAGACGGTCGCCGACGACAACGAGCGCGCCGTGACCGTCACGATCACCGACGACAAGTCGCGCGTGCTCCTCGTCGCCGGCTCGCCGACGTTCGAGTACCACGCGCTCAAGACGGCGCTCGTGCGCGAGCGGACGGCGGTCGTCTCGTGCTGGCTCATGAGCGCCGACCCGCGCTTCCCGCAGGACGGCAACGAGCGGGTCGACGCGCTCCCGGCCACGCTCGAGGCGCTGCGCGCGTTCGACGTCGTCCTGCTGCTCGACCCCGACCCGGACGGGCTCGACGCCGGGTTCGCCGAGGCGCTCAAGCGGTTCGCGACCGAGCACCGGGGCGGCGTCCTGTTCCAGGCCGGGCCCAAGTTCACCGCCGGCCTGCTCGCGCGGCCCGACCTCCGGCCGCTCCTCGACCTGCTCCCGGTCACGACGGGCGGCGGCGCCCCGGAGGTCCGGCTGGGGGGCGAGGCCTGGCCGCTCAAGGCGACCGCCGACGGCGCCGACCACCCGGCGAGCCGGCTCCACGGGGACCCCGAGCGCTCGCGCTGGCTGTGGTCGCGCCTGCCCGGGCCGTTCGTCGTGTTCCCGGTCGCGCGCGAGAAGGCCGGCGCGACCGTGCTCGTGCGCCACGACGACCCGCAGACCGTCTCGGACCGCGGCGGCCGCCCCGTGCTCGTCGTGCAGTTCTTCGAGGGCGGCCCCGTCGTGTGGCTCGGCACCGGCGAGACCTGGCGCTGGCGCGGGCTCGCGCCGCGCGTGCTCGACCGGTTCTGGGTCGGCGCGCTGCGCTTCCTCGTCCAGGGGCGCCTCACGGGCGGGCGCGCGCGCGTCGAGGTCCTGACCGACAAGGAGCAGTACGTGCTCGGCGAGCCGGTGCGCGTGCGCGTCCACGCGCTCGACCGGGGGTTCAAGCCCTGGGCGGCGCCCGGGCTCGAGGTCGTCGTGAAGACGGGCGGGGAGGACGCGCGCCTCGAGCTCGCGCCGTCGCCGCGCGGGCAGCCGGGCTGGTACGAGGGGACGGTCCTCCCCGCGGGCCAGGGCGCGGTCGAGGTCGCGGTGCGGCTCCCGGACGCCGACCCGGGCGAGCCGCCGGTCGTCGCCACGGCGCTCGTGCGCGCGTCGGACCTCGAGCTCGCCGAGCCCATGCTCGACGAGGCGCTGCTCGCCTCGATCGCGGAGGCGACCTCGGGCGCGCTCGTCGCGCCCGGCGACCTCGGGGGGCTGGCCGAGCGGATCCCGAGCCTGACCCAGCGCCTCGTCGTGGCCGGGGCGCCGATCCTGCTCTGGGACCGCTGGGCGACCGTGCTCCTCGTCGTGGGCCTGCTCGCGGCGGAGTGGGCGTGGCGCAAGCGGAGCCGGCTCGTATGAGCGGGGCGGAGGGGGCGTCGGAGTCGGAGTCGGAGGGGGCGAAGGCCGCGGCGGGGGCGTCGACGGGCGAGGGGGTCGGTGCCCGCGGGAACGGGAACGGGAACGGGAACGGGAACGGGAACGGGAAGAGCTCCGCGGGCGGCGGGCTCGAGGGACGGGGAAGAGGGGAAGAGAAGAGGGAAGAGGGAAGAGAAGAGGGAGGGCAAGGGCAAGGGCAAGGGCAAGGGCAAGGGAAGACGGTGCGGGCGGCAGGGCCTGTGGGAGGGGCGCTCGGCCCCGCCGGGCCCACGATCCTGGCCGGGCTCGCCCTCGTGCGCCGCCGGGCGCGCGTCGCGCTCGCCGCGCGCGGGCTCGCCACGCTCGCGGTCGCCCTCGTGGCCGCCTGCCTCGTCTCGTGGACGGCCGACCGCTCGTTCCACCTCGCCTGGGGCACGCGCGCCGGGCTGCTCGCGCTGGGCCTCGCGGGCGGGCTCGCGCTCTGCTGGCGCCGGCTCGGGCGCCCGCTCGCGACGCCGCTCCCCGACGCGGAGCTCGCGCGGCTCGTCGAGGCGCGCCACCCGCTCCTCGAGTGGCGCCTGCTCTCGGCCGTGCAGTTCGCCGACCCCGCCTGGACGCCGGGGCCGCACGCCTCGCGCGAGCTGGCCCGCGCGGTCCTCGAGGACGCCGAGGCCCGGGCCGCCACGGTCGACTTCGCGGGGACCGTGCCGGCGGGCCCCCCGGCGAAGGCCGGCGGGCGCGGGGCCGTCGTGCTCCTGGCCGCGGGCCTGCTCGTGGCGACCTTCCCCGACGAGGCCCGGACCTGGCTCGCGCGCAACGTGCTCCTCTCGCGCGCGGCCCGCTGGCCACAGGCGACGTTCCTCGCGCTCGAGCTCGACGGCGGGCCGCCGGGCCCCGACGGCGTGATCAAGCGCGCGCAGGGCGAGGACCTCGGCGTCTCGGTCGTGGCCTCGGGCGTGGTGCCGCGCCGGGTCGTGCTCGAGGCGGTCGGCCTCGAGCCGGGCGCCCCGCGCGAGACGATCGTGCTCGACGCGCTCGGGCAGGGCCGGTTCCGGACCGTGCTCGAGCGGGTCGCGGGGAGCTTCCGCCTCGAGGTCCGCGGCGGCGACGACGCGCTCGGCCCGTTCGAGGTCCGCGTGGTCCCGCGCCCCTGGCTCGAGGCGCTCGCGCTCGAGGTCACGCCGCCCGCCTACACGGGGCTCCCCGCGCAGACGCTCGGCGTCGAGGCCGCCTCGGTCTCGCTGCCGGCCGGCACGCGCCTGCGCGTGACCGCCCGCGCGTCGAAGCCGCTCGCCGGCGCGTGGCTCGTCGAGCGCGGGGGCGCCGGCGCGGGCGAGCCGGGGCCCGGCCAGGGCGAGGTCCGCCACGAGGCCGCGCTCACGGGCGAGGGCGCGGGCCCGCGCGGGTTCGTGGTCGAGCTGGCGGTCGAGCGCGCGGCCATGCTCGAGCTGCACGTGCTCGACGCGGACGGCTGGGACCTGGCCGAGCCGCCGCGCCTCGGCGTCGTCGCGCTCGCCGACCGCGCGCCCGAGGTGACCCTCGCGCTGCGCGGCGTGGGCCCCAGCGTGACGCCGCAGGCGACGCTGCCCGCCCGGGTCCTCGCGAAGGACGACCACGGCGTCCGCGCGGGCGCGCTGCGCCTGCGCGCGACGGGCGGCGAGGCCCCGGGCGAGCCCGGGGCGCCCCCTCCGGGGGGCGGGGAGGCGGCGCCCGGCGGCGAGGCCCCGGGCGCCGGACCGGGCGCGGGCGTGGCGGCCGAGACGTCGCACGCGCTCGCGCTGCCGGACCTGACCGGCCGCGAGGTCGCGGCGGAGCGCCGGGTCTCGCTCGCCGAGCTCGGGCTGCGGCCGAAGGCGTCGCTCTCGGTGTGGGGCGAGGCGACCGACGGCGACCCGCGCGGGCCGAACGTGGGCAGCTCGCCCACGGTCCACCTGCGCGTCGTGACCCCGGAGCAGCTCCTGAACGACCTGCTCCGCCGCATGCACGAGCTGCGGCTCGAGCTCGAGCGGCTCGCCGACGAGGAGGAGCGGCTCGCGGTCGCGCTCGGGAAGGCCGAGGCCGCCGCGCTCGAGCGCGCCCCGCGCGCGCAGCGCGACGTCGAGCGGAGCGTCGGGCGCGGGGCCGACGGCCTCGAGCAGCTCACCGACGAGATGGAGGTCAACGCGCTCCTCGACGGGTCGGCCTGGCGGCGCCTGCGCGAGCTCGCGCTGGCCATGCGCCAGACGCGCGACGGCGCCGTCGCCCGCGCCCGCGACCTCGCCGAGGCGGCCGTCCTCGCGCCCGAGGAGGGCGACCCGCCCCCCCGCCAGCAGGCCGCCCGCGAGGCCGGGCGCGCCGCCACGCGCGCCGGCGCCGAGCTGCGCGACCTCGCCGGGCGCCTCGGCCGCGTCGAGGAGCTCGCCGAGCTCGTCGCCGCGCTCAAGGGGATCATCGAGCGCCAGCGCGAGCTCCTCGACCGCACCCGCCGCGAGCTGGGCGGCCGCGGGGGGCGGTGAGGGGGGACTCGACCCCACTGGGCCGACCGGAGCGGGCCCGGCTAGACTGCTTGGCGTGACCGACCGCGCGAAGCAGCTCTTGGCCGAGGTCCTCAGCCTTCCGGCGGCAGACCGCGCTGCCCTCGTCGAGGAGGCGGCAGCGAGCCTCACGGAGCTGGTGCCTGACGGCTTCGATCCGGAGTGGCTCGCGGAGCTCGAGCGACGGGCGGCGGCCGCGCGCGCGGACCGTGCGGGAGCGACGATCGAGCAGGTCGAGGCGCGGCTGTTGGAGCGGCTCGGCCCGCGGTGAACGGCCCGCCCGAGGAGGGCTCGGCCGACCGACCAGACGGCGGTGGGGCGGGCGCGGACCTGTCGCACCGGTTCCGCGCCGAGGCGGAGGCGGAGCTCCTCGAGATCACGGCCTGGTATGAAGGGGAACGCGCCGGGCTCGGGTGGGCGTTCTTCGACGCGGTCCGGGCGGCGGTCGTCCGGGCGACCGAGGCCCCGAGCGCCTGTGCCAGGGTGCCGGTCCGCGCCCCCTGCACGGTCCGCTGGACCCCGGTGCGCCGCTTCCCCTATCGGCTCGTCTTCCTGCATGAAGCCGACGAGGTCGTCGTCCTGGCCATCGCCCATCATCGCAGGCACCCGCGCTACTGGCTCGATCGCGCCTGACCGGGCGTCGAGCGGCCCCCACGCGAACGGCGCGCGAGGGGGCGACCTCCTCACCGTGAGCGCGAAGCCGCGGACGGCGAAGCCGCTATGCTCCACCCCGTGACCGACCGCCGGCTGCACCGGATCGAGCGCGAGGCCCGCTTCGAGGCGGCGCGCGGCGCGCTGCTCGCGCTGCTCGGGCCGGGGGCCCGGCGCGACGACGGGTGGTTCCGCGCGCCGGGCGTGGTCGGGCGCCACAAGGGGCGCGACGTCGAGGTCCGGTTCCCGGGCGGCGCGGCCGCGCGGGTCGTGCGCACGCGCACGCGGATCCGCACGGGCGGCGCGTTCCAGGCCTGGCCGCGCTCGCCGCTCCTCGTCCGGCTCGGGTTCGCCTACGTCGGCCTGCGCGGGGCGCCGCCCGAGGGGACCGCGTTCGTCCTCGAGCGGCTCCTGCGCGACCTCGGCGCCCGCCGCGTCGACGCCGGCGAGGGCGCGCTCCGCGCCGAGCTGGCCTGGTCGCCCGACGCGCCCGACCCCGAGCGGGTCGGCCGCGCGCTCGACCGGCTCGACCGGCTCGCGCTCGCGCTCGAGGAGGTCCACGCGCCGCTCGTCGAGTCGGGCGGCGCGCTCGTGTGCCCGTTCTGCCGCGACGGGATCGCGGACGGCGCGCCGCTCGCCCGCTGCGAGCGGTGCGGGACGCCCTACCACCCGACCTGCTTCGAGGAGGGGGGCGGGTGCGGGGTCCTGGGCTGCGCGCACCGGGCCGCCCGGAGCACCTCGGGCCGGCTCATGGGCCCGCGGGCGCGGCGCGACCCGAAGGGAACGCCGGCCACCCGGGTCGACGACGATCCGGTAGACTCTGCGCCCGACGAGGGCCCTGAACCCACCCCGGCCGCCCTCCCGGAGGAGACCTGAGTGAACGACCGCGAGCTCGAGCTCGTCCTCAAGAGCCGCACGATCGTGATCTCCGAGGACGTGAACTCGACCATGGCCGGCGAGATCACGCGCCTCGTGACGTTCATGGAGGCCGAGAACCCGACCGCCCCGATCCTCGTCACGATCAACTCGCCCGGCGGCGAGGCGTACACGGGGCTCGGGATCTACGACACGCTCAAGGCGACGACCTGCCCGGTCTACACGCTCGTCAACGGGCTGTGCGCGAGCGCCGGGATCGTGATCCTGCTCTCGGCCGCGAAGGAGCGGCGGTTCACGCTGCCCAGCTCGCGCTTCATGATCCACCAGCCGAGCGGCGGCGCGCAGGGCACGGCCTCGGACATCGAGATCAAGGCCGAGAACATGAAGGCGCTCCGGCAGATGTACTTCGACATCATCGCCGCGGCCTGCGGGCACGAGTCGCAGGCCGTCTCCGACAAGGCGAAGCGCGACTTCTGGCTCTCGGCCGACGACGCGCGCGACTACGGGCTCGTCTCGAAGATCGTGACGAGCAAGAAGGAGCTCGGCCTCGGGACCATGACGCGCTGACGAGGCGCGCGGCGTGCCCGCCGTCAGCGTCCTCGTCACGACCTACAACAAGCCCCGGGACCTCGAGCGGGTCCTCGAGGGCTTCCGCGGCCAGACCGACCGGGACCTCGAGCTGCTCGTCTGCGACGACGGCTCGGGCCCCGAGACGGCGGCGCTCGTGCAGCGCTTCGCGGCCGGGGCCCCGTTCCCGGTCGAGCACGTGTGGCAGGAGGACCTGGGCTTCCGCGCCGCGCGCTCGCGCAACAACGGCGGGCGGGCGGCCCGGGGCGACCTGCTCGTGTTCGCCGACGGCGACTGCGTGCCGTTCCCGGACCTCGTGGCCCGGCACCGGGCGGCGGCCCGGCCCGGGACGTTCCTCGCGGGTGAGCGCTACCTGCTCGAGCCCGAGGAGGCCGACCGCGTGACCGTCGAGGCGATCCGCGACGGGTCGGCCTTCGCGGCGGCGCCCGCGCGCGAGGTCCGGCGCGTGGCCTCGATCGCCCGCAAGGACGTGTTCTACCGGCTCACGCGCCTCAAGCCCGACCGGCCGCGCCTCATGACGGCGAACTGCTCGGTCGCGCGCGTCGACCTGCGGGCCGTGAACGGGCTCGACGAGCGCTACGAGGGCTGGGGGCAGGAGGACGAGGACCTCAGGCGCCGGCTCGTCGCGCGCGGGCGACGCTGCGGCTCGGTCGTGGGCGCGGCGAACGCGCTCCACCTCTGGCACAAGGCCGACCCGACCTTCCTCGGCAAGCGCCGCATGAGCCCGAACTGGGCCTACTACGAGCGCGGGTTCCAGCTCAGCCGCTGCCGGCGCGGGCTCGTCGCGCGGGCGCTCGACGACCTGGCCGGGCGCGTCACGGCGCCGGCGGGGTCCGGCCCCGGGCTCGCCGAGCGGGCGCTCGCGGCGCTCGGGCTCGGACGGCACGAGCAGGGGACGCTCGAGGTCGAGGTCGCGCTCGACCCGGGGACCGGGCCCGCCCCGCGGCTCTCCGGGGGCGCCGAGGTCGGCGTGCTCCTCGCCGCGGGCCCGCCCGACCCCGCGCGCGTGCCGCGCGGCTGCCACGTCGTGCTCGCGCCCGGCGTCGAGGACGCGGGCGGCGAGCTCCCGGGCGAGCAGCGCCCGCCCGTCCGCGACGACCTCGCGCGGCGCGGCGTCCGCGCGACGCGAGGCGTCCCGCCGGGGCTCGACGCCGCCGCGCTCGCCGCCGCGCGGGGGGTGCTGGACGCGCTCCTCTGATTTTCCGAGGATCCCCGGGGTGACGGCCCGGGCGGGGCCCGAGCGCTCGAGGAGGGCGCCGTGTCGACCGACCACGACGGCGCGCGCGACGCCGCGACGGACAACACCCCCGGCGGCGCCCCCGCGTCGACCGCCGGCCCGGCCTCCGGGTCCTCCGGGGGCCGACCGCGCCGGCGTCGCGGCCTCGCGCACCGCGCGGCGCTGGGCCTCGTGCCGGTCACGCTCCTGCTCGCGGGGGTCGAGGGCGCGCTCCGGGCCCGGGCCTGGTCCGGCGGCCAGGACGAGCCCAGGCTCCACGTTCCGGACCCGTACACGGGCTACGTCATGCCGCCGGACCTCGCGTTCGTGCAGGAGGGCTACGGGGGCCGGGTCGAGATTCGCACGAACGCGCTCGGGCACCGGAGCGCGCCGCTCGCGCCCGTGAAGCCCCCGGGGGGCTACCGGGTCGCTTGCCTCGGCGGCTCGACCACGTTCGGGTTCGCGGCCTCGACGAACGACGCGACCTACCCTGCGCTCGTCGCCCGCTCGCTCGACAAGGACCAGCCGGCGCGCCCGGTCGAGGTGCTCAACGCGGGGGTCCAGGGCTGGAACCTCCGCGACAGCCTGACGAACTTCCAGCTCCGGCTCGCCGACCTCGACCTGGACCTCGTGGTCGTGCTCCACGCCTTCAACGACCTGCACGAGGCCGGCCAGGCGCGCTACCACGCGCGCTCGCGCGCGCGCGGGCCCGAGGACCTGCTCCCGGCGCCCGGCCTCCTCGAGGGGCTGCTCGAGCGCAGCGCGGTCGCGCGGGCCCTCACGACGGAGGTGGCCCGGCGGCGGATCCGCCACCGCAAGCACGCGGCCGTGGACCCCCGCGGGCGCGAGGCCTTCGAGCGCAACCTCCGCGCGACCGCGGCCGAGCTGCGCGCGCGGGGGGTCGGGCTGCTCCTGTGCACCTACCCGCACGTGTTCCCAGCGACCCCGGAGGCCGCGGCGGCGGTCTTCGGCCCGAAGCGCCTCGCCGCGACCCTCCTGCGCAGCCCGCTCGAGTACGAGCCCCTCGTGGCCGGGCTCGAGGCCTACAACGACGTGATCCGCCGCGTCGCGGCCGAGGAGGGCGCGTGGCTCGCCGACCTGGCGCGCGACCTGCCGGCGGACCCGGCCCTGTACGTCGACTTCATTCACCAGAACGACGCGGGCGAGCGCGAGAAGGCCGCGCGGGTCGCGCGGGCGATCCTCGAGGGCCCGCTGGCCGCGCGGTAGGGCGCCCGGCAACCGTCCAGGTGGGTGGCCGCGAGGCCGTCCGTCGCCTCGTCGGGGCGGGCTTGCTGCCCGCCCGACCTTGCGGTGCGCCATGACCGGGAGGGGAGGAGCCCCTCCCCTGCCACGAGGGACCGGCCGCCTCTCGCTGGACGGTCACGGCGCCCGCGGCGCCCCCCTCGCGGCGCGGCGCGCGGCGGTGCAAGCGGGCGGGGCGCCGCCCGCCCGCCCGCTTGCACCCGGCGCGCCGCCCGTCGATCGTGGGGGGCGCGGGCCGTAGGCGCCCGCCTGGAGCTTCTCGTGCCCGCCGCGCCCGTCCTGCCTTCGCGGCCTCGCGGCCTCGCGCGCGCGCGCCTCGCCGCGCTCGCCGCGGCGCTCGTCGCGTCGGCGAGCGGCTGCATGGGGCCCCGGCTCGAGGCGCTCGACGCGAACGACCTCGCGCTCGACCCGGCCCCGGCCTGGCCGCTGCCCGTGCGCGTGGCCGTGACGCCGGAGGCCGGGGGCCCCACGGCCCTCCACGCGGCCGTGGTGGACGCCGTCGAGCGCCGGCTCGCCCCCGGCGTCGTCGGCCCCGCGCGGGAGGCGCCGCCGTCGCTCGGTGGCCTCGTCCGGCTCGGGCCGGCCCACGCGCCCGACGAGGTGCTCCGCCGGGGGCCCGCGCGCGGCGGGGCCGACGCCGTGCTCTCGGTCGCGGTCTCGGTCGAGGGCTCGGGCGCGTGGACGAACGGGCTCGTGTGCTTCCCCGGGTTCGTGGTCCTCGCGCCCGCCTGGCTGCCGCTCCGCTGGACCTACGAGGTCCGCACGACGGTCGAGGTCCGCGCCGCGGGCCGCGCGCCGCAGACGGTCGCGCACGTGACGCGGCTGCGCGCCCGCTACACGCCCGACGAGCACCACGTCGGCTGCGGGCTCGGCTTCCTGGCCGTCCTGTTCCCGCCCATGCTCGTGAGCCCGCTCGTGACGGGGGTCGTGGCGATCGTCGACCCGTGGGACGAGCAGGAGTTCACGCGCGAGCTGCTCGCGAGCCCCCTCGGGCGCGCGTGGGCCGACGCGGTCGCGGCGCGCGTCGCGGCGTCCCTCGACGCGCTCGACCTGGCGGCGCTCGGGCCCGGGCCCCGCTTCGACCTCGACGGGGCCGACGACCCGCTCGACCCGGGCCCCGGCGACCCCGAGGCGCTCCGGCGCGCGCTCGCGGACGGCCCCGACGCCGACGTCCCGGCCCCGGCGCGGCCCCGGCGCGAGCCGGCCCGCGCCCGGTGAGCGCCCCGTGAGCGCCGGAGCGCGCGACGGTCAGGCGCGACGAGCGGAGGGCGCGGGCCGCCCCAGGCTCGCGATCTCGCTCGGCGACCCGGCCGGA
>JANJTH010000853.1 GCA_024711205.1 Planctomycetota bacterium
GGCGCGGGCGGGCCCGGGCCCGCGCCCGGGCGACCGGCGTTCGAGGTCGTCGTGCGGCGCGGCGAGGCGCGCGTCGAGCCCTCGGCGCTCGGCGTCCTGGGCGGCCTGTCCGCGCGCGCCGCCGCCGTGATCGTGGCGCTCCTCCTCGCGCCCCTCGTCGTGAACGAGGTCATGACGCGGGGCGGGCGCGCGGCCCGGCGGGCGAGCGCCGCGCAGGCGCAGGCCCTCGAGGCGGCCGCGCGCAAGGGCGCGCCCGACGACGTGCTCGCGTGGGCCGACCACCTCGCCGCGGACTCCCCCTCGCGCGCGGCGGAGCTGCTCCTGCGCCTCGTCCGGGCGGGCGACCCGCGCGGCGCCGAGGGCCTCGCCGACCTGCATCGCCGGGCCGGGCGCCCCGTCCTCGCCGCCGCCTGGCGCGACCGCGCCGCCGCCCTCGAGGCCGCCCGCGCGGCCGCGCCGCGCTAGCCGGCCCGGGCGTCAGAGCGCGGGCATGGCCCTCGCAGCGAGCGCCCGGTACTCGCCCACGATCCCCTCGACGACCGCGCCGGCCGGCTCGATCGCGCGCAGGCGGTACAGCCCGGTCCCCGCGTAGAGCAGGATCGGCTTGGCCTGGGGCTCGAAGTAGGCCCGGCTCAGGTCGAACACGCGCTCCTTGTCGCGGAAGATCGCCTCGACCTCGCCCTCCTTCATCGCCGTGCGCCAGGCCTTGTTCGTCACGAAGCGCATGTTCAGCGTGTCGCTCACGGGCACGAGCGCCGTCGTGAGCGGGCGCTTCAGGTTCTGGTCGAGGACCTGCTCCTTGATCGTCGGGTGGAGCGGGGACTCGTCGCAGAAGAAGAAGCGCGTCCCGAGCTGGACGCCGGCCGCGCCGCGCGCGAGCGCCGCGAACAGGTCGCGCCCGTCCCACTGCCCGCCCGCGAGCACGACCGGGACCGACACGGTCGGCGCGACGAGGTCGAAGAGCTGCGCCGTCCCGAACTGGTTGTTGGCCCCGCCGGACTCGTTGCCCTGGACGATCAGCGCGTCCAGCGGGCGCTCGGCGACCATGCGCGCGACGGTCGGGCTGTTCACGCTCACGAGCACGGTCAGCCCGAGCTCCTCCTTGAGCCGGGCCATGGGCTCGCTGAACCAGCCGCCGAGCGTGAACGTGCGCACGCCGTCCTGGCGCGCGAGCGCCTCGACGAGCTCGAAGCTCGCCTCGAAGAACGGCACGTTCACCGAGAACGGGCGGTCGGTCGCGGCGCGGATCACGGCGAGCTGCTCGCGGACGCGCTCGGCAGTCCGGTAGTGGAAGGTCCCGAGCGTCCCCAGCCCGCCCGCGTTCGAGACGGCGGCCACGAGCCGCCCGTCCGAGCCGAACGTCATGCCGCCCTGGAGGACCGGGTAGCGGACGCCCAGGCGGGCGCACAGGGCCTGACAGGGGTGCTCGGGCGCGGTCGACGTCATGGAGGCGGCTCTCGAAGGGGCTGGGCGTGGGGCGCGAGTCTACTCGGGGCGACCGGGGCGGCGCAGAATGCGCGCATGGCCGTCCTCGCGCTCTGGAAGCCGCACGGGTGGGTGTCGTCGTTCACGCCCAAGGGGGGCCACCCCGGGCTCGGCGAGCTCGTCGACGTGCCGGGCGTGCGCGCCGTCGGCCGGCTCGACCATGACAGCGAGGGGCTGCTCCTGCTCACCGACGACGGCGTGCTCGCGCACCGCCTGACCGACCCGCGCTTCGCGCACCCGCGCACCTACTGGGCGCAGGTCGAGCGCGTCCCCGACGAGGCCGCGCTCGCGGCGCTGCGCCGGGGCGTGGACCTGAACGACGGGCCGACGCGCCCGGCCCGCGCGCGCCGCCTGCCCGGCGAGCCGGCGCTCCCGCCGCGCACGGTCCCGATCCGCGCCCGCCAGACGGTGCCCACGGCCTGGCTCGAGCTCGAGCTGACCGAGGGCCGCAACCGGCAGGTCCGGCGCATGACGGCCGCGGTCGGGCATCCGACGCTCCGGCTCGTGCGCGTCGCCGTGGGCGGGCTGGCCCTTCACGCGCTCGGCCTCGCGCCCGGCGCCTGGCGCGCGCTGACGCCGGCCGAAGAGCGCGCGCTGCGCGCGGGCGCAGAAGAGCGCGCGCTTCGCGCGGGCGCAGAAGAGCGCGCGCTGCGCGCGGGCGCCGCGGGCGCGCGAGGGCGCGGCCACGGCGCGGGTGGCGAGGCGCGGGGCGGCCACGGAGCGGGTCCTGGTCGGCGCCCGGATCGGCACCCGGACGGGCGAGCAGGCGGACGCCCGGATCGGGGCTCTGGCCAGCGCCCGGACCAGCGCCCGGACCAGCGCCCGGATCGGAGCCCGGACGAAGGTCGCGACGCGCGCGGCGGCGCCGCGAAGGAGCGCCCCCCCCGGCCCGCCCACGGCGGCAAGGGACCGGGCGCTCGGCGCGACCGCCCGGGGCGCCCGCCGCGGGCCGGCCGCCGAGGCCCGGGCGACGAGGAGGCCCGCCGTGGGGGGCGGTGACGCGCCGGACCGCGGGCGGCCGGGGACGCCGCAGGGTGCGGGAAGGCCGTCGCGTGGTGGGGAGGCGCCCCCCGGGCGCCCCCCGCGCGCGACGACGCTGCAGCTCACGCTCGCGACGGTGCCCCGGGCCCCGGGCCGGGGGCCCCGCCCGGGGGGGGGGGGCCGGGGGGCGGGGGGCCGGGGGGGGGGGGGGGGGGGGGGGGCGCGCCCCG
>JANJTH010000864.1 GCA_024711205.1 Planctomycetota bacterium
AGCGCGGGCGGCGGGGGCCCACGCCGCCAGGGGGCCTCGGGCCGGGCGGCCCGCTCGGCCGACCGCCCGCGCCGGGCGACCTCGTAGTCGACGGCCTCGACGGCCTCCTCGAGGCGGGCGAAGCGGGCGACCGCCCGCCCGTCCGCGAGGACGTGGTAGCGGTCCCCGCGCCCCCGGCCGCGCGCGAGCACGAGGAACTCGAGCACGCGCGGGGCGGGGCCGTCCCCGCGCGCGACGTGGAGCGCGAGCCCGCGGCTCCCGAGCGACGACCAGGCGTTCGCCGAGACCGCCGCGACCTCGGGGTCGACCGCGAGCGTGAGCGGGTCGAACGCGGCCGCGCGGGCCTGGATCTCGCCGAGCGTGATCGCGGTCGGCTCGAGCTCGAGCCCCGGCGCGAGCGCGAGCGCGGCCTCGAAGGTCAGCGCGGCCTCGTCGGCGCGCGCCCCCTCGAGGTCGAGCTGGCGCGGGAGCCCGAAGAGCGTCGGCAGCGCGGCGAGCGGCAGGCTCGACGCGTCCGCGAAGTCGAGGATCAGGCAGTCGCGCTTGCCCGGGGCCGGCCGCATGCCGCGCCCGACGCACTGCGCGTAGAGCCCCTGCGAGCGGGTCGGGCGGGCCATGGCGACGCACGAGACCTCGGGGTCGTCGAAGCCCTCGGTCAGCACGCCCACGTTCGTGAGCGCGGCGAGCTCCCCGCGCCGGAAGCGCGCGAGCACGTCGGCGCGCGCCTCGGGCTTCATGGCCCCGTGGACGGTGCCCGCGGGGACGCCCACGGCGCGCAGGGCCTCGGCGAGGCGCAGCGCGTGGGCGACCGTCACGCAGAACGCGATCGTGCGCCGGTCGCGCGCCAGCTCCTGCACGGCGCGGGCGACGAGCGCGTTGCGGCCCTCGACGTCGACGGCCTCGGCCAGCTCGGCCTCGGCGAAGTCGAGCCCGCCCGCGCGCACCGCCGAGAGGTCGGTCGCCGTCGCGATCCGGAACCCGCGGACCGGGACGAGGAAGCCGTCGCCGATCATCTCGGGCAGCCCGCGGCTGTAGACGACCTCCTCGAACACGCGGTCGAGGCCGACCCCGTCGGCGCGCGCCGGGGTCGCCGTGAACCCGAGGAGCGTCCCCTCCCAGCCGGGGTCGAACGCGCCGAGCGCGCGGAGCACGCGCTGGTTGTCCTCGGCGACCGCGTGGTGGCACTCGTCGTAGACGACGAGGCCCGGGCGACGCCCCGCGACGACGCGCGCGAGCCGCTCCTCGTGCAGCGAGCGCAGCGAGCACACCACGACCTTGACGCCGGGCGGGGCGCGCCGCGCGGCCTGCTCGATCGCGACGGCCCCGGGGTCGCCGAGCGCGCGCGCGAGCTTGTCGCGGGCCTGCTCGAGGAGCTCGGCGCGGTGCGCGAGCACGAGCACGGGGCGCCGCGCGAGCCGCGCGAGCCGCGCGAAGATCACCGTCTTCCCGGCGCCCGTCGGCAGGCACACGACCTGGCGGCGCACCCCCCGCTTCCGCGCGGCGATCACGGCGGCGACCGCGGCCTCCTGGTAGGGGCGCAGCGGGGGGGCGGCGGGGACCTGCGGGGCCGTGCTCACGTTCGCGTCCTGTCCGGGGCGGCACCCTACCCGCCACCACCGACGTCCCGGGACGGAGCCGCCCCCGGGGACCGGAGGGGACCCGGGCGCCATGCGCCCGCTTCGTTGCAGCGGTCCGGCTCGGCGGGACCGATTCGCGGGCGTCCTGCCGAAAACAAATGACTTGCGCGCGGCCCGGCGATTGCGCAATGATTCGATCGAGGTGGAAGGAGTCCCCCCATGCTTCACCCCCGCCACGTCGCCCTCGCCCTCGCCCTCGCGGCCACGCCGGCGGCCTTCGTGTCTCCGGCCGCCGCCCAGGAGGCCGAGGTCTTCGCCGTCCAGGGCACGCACACCGAGCGCGGCGCCTACGAGGGCGAGGTGCGGCTCACCCAGCAGGGCGGCCGGCTCGAGGTGACGCGGAGCGTCCGCTACGCCGACGGCCGCTCGGAGACGCACGCCGGGCGCGGCACCCGCAACGGGAACGAGGTCCGGGCGACCCTCCAGCCGAACGGCGGCGCGGCCGCGGCCGTCGAGGGCCTGACCACGCCGGCGATCGACGACCGCCGCCCGCTCGAGCTCCACCTCCAGCTCCGCCCCTTCGAGGGCCGCTGGCGCTCGCGCGTCGTCGTGGGCGGCGCCGAGGTCGCGCGGGACGAGGGGCGCGGCGAGACCCGGACCGACGTGCCGCTCGTGGGCCGGCGCACGAACAGCGACGGGACGGTGCGCGAGGACCGCGCGACCGGCTACGAGCGGTTCGTGGGCGTGCCCTTCGTGAAGGCCGAGGAGGACTCGCTCGACATCCACGAGAGCGACCCGCGCCAGGGCTCGCTCGGCAACTGCTACATGATGGCCGCGCTCGTGGCCGTGGCGCGCGCGAACCCCGAGCGGATCCGCGGCATGATCCGTCAGACGGGCGAGGAGCGCTACGAGATCACGCTCCACGGCGCCGGGCGCTTCGGCTGGGGCCCGAACGAGGGCGTCGAGATCGACCAGCGCTTCCCGACGAACGGCTCGGGCCCGGCCTACGCCAAGCTCGGCGACAAGGAGTCGGTGAACGGCGAGACGCGCCACGAGCTGTGGCCCATGATGATCGAGCGCGCGATCGCCCAGCACGAGGGCGGCTACGACAAGATCTGGGGCGGCTGGCCGCAGGAGGTCTTCCGGTTCACGGGCGGGCGCGCGACCCAGATCCAGACCCACGCCGCGACGAACGCGGCCGACCTGCGCCGGCGGATCGAGGCGGCCCTCGCGGCCGGCCACCCGGTGTGCGTGTCGTTCGTCCGGGGCGTCGGCGCGGTCGACTCCTCGGTCGGCCTGATCGACAACCACTCCTACGGCGTCTCGGTCGCGGCCGACGGCACGGTCACGCTCCGCAACCCGTGGGGCTCGTCGCACCCGTCGCGCCCGCTCAAGATCGAGGAGCTGATCGCCCTCGGCGCGACGATCGACCTGGGCCAGTAGGACCCCGGATCGAGGCGCCAGCCCGCGTCAGCGCGCGGGCTGGGCCTCGAGGCAGGGGTGGCCGGCGATCAGCCGCGCCAGGCGGTTGCGCGCGGCGGTCCCCCGCTTGAGCCCGGCGAGCTGCGCGTCGAGGTCCGCGCGGAGCGGCCGCCCGAGCGCCCCGGCCAGGGCGGTGATGCGCGGGTCGGGGGCGCGGAGCGCGCCGTCCAAGGCGTCGAGGGCGTCGTCGAGGGCGCGGAGCGCTCCGGCGGACGCCTGGGGGTCGCAGAGCGCCTCGGCGGCGCGCGTGAAGGCGAGGAGCAGGTCGTCCGCCGCCGGCGAGGCGAAGGGGGCGTCGACCGCGAGGGCCGCGCGGGCCTCGGCGCACGCTCGCTCGAGCAGCGGGAGCTGGGACGAGATCGGCGGGAGGTCGGCCTTGCCGCCGTGCGTCCAGGCGCCGAACAGCCGCTCGAACTCCGCGTCGCACACGGCGACGAACACCTCGCCGTCGCCCGGGTCGAGCTTGCGCTCGTCACCCTCCTTCTTGGAGCGCGAGCGGAGGTGCCCGACGAGCCGCTCCTTCTTCTTGAGCGCGTCCCACACGGCGATGTGGTCGGCGCAGCGGAGCGGCGGGTGGACCGGGCAGGCGATCCCGCGCGCGTGCGGCCCGTTCTTGCTCGAGCTGTCCGAGACGTCGCGGAGCAGGAGGAGGACCCCCAGGCGGCCGTCGCGGCGCGCCTCCGCCCAGGCCGTGAGCTCGGCCGGGAGCGCGGTCGCCTTGTCGGCGACGACCACGACGAGGGGGAGGCCGCGCAGGCGGGCCTCGTCGCGGGCCGCGTCCGCCTCGGCGCGCCACCCGGCGAGCGGCGGGGGCGAGGCCCCGCGCGGCGCCTCGCGCAGGTAGGTCCGCAGCGCGTCGAGGCGAAGCGCGCGGACCGTGTCGGCGAGGTCCTTCGCCGCCGCGAGCGTGGCGGCGTCGGGCGTGGCCGCGTCGGGCGCAGGAGGCGCTGGCGTCGGCGTCACCTCGGGGCGGGCCGCGACGGGGGCTGGGTCGACGGGCGCGGGCTTGGGCTCGGCGGGCCTGGGCTCCGCGGGCGCGGGCTCGGCGGGCCTGGGCTCCGCGGGCCTGGGCTCGGCGGGCCTGGGCTCCGCGGGCGCGGGCTCGACGGGCGCGGGCTCGACGGGCGTGGGCTCGACGGGCGTGGGCTCCGCGGGCGTGGGCTCCGCGGGCCTGGGCTCCGCGGGCCTGGGCTCCGCGGGCGTGGGCTCGACGGGCCTGGGCTCCGCGGGCCTGGGCTCGACGGGCCTGGGCTCCGCGGGCCTGGGCTCGACAGGCGCGGGCTCGGCGGGCGCGGGCTCGGCGGGCGTGGGCCGGGCAGGCTGCGGCTCCGCAGGCGGGGGCGCCTGGTGCATGGCGTCACCGGGCTGCGGGACCGGGGGGGAAGCCGGCACCGACCCGTCGGCGGCCCCCAGCGACGCGGCGAGGCGGCGCGCCTCGAGGGCCTGCTGGGCGCCCCACCCGAGCGACGCGAGCGTGAGCAGGCCCGCGGCGCCGACGGCGGCCGCGGCCGGCCGGTTCGCGCGCGCCCAGCGCGCCGCCTGCACGCTCGCCGCGACGGGGCGCGCCGCGATCTCCTCGTGGGCGAGGTAGGCCTCGAGGTCCGCCGCGAGCGCGGCGGCGCTCGGGTAGCGGTCCGCCTGCGCCTTCTCGAGGCACTTGAGGCAGATCGTCTCGAGGTCGCGCGGCAGGCGCCGCCCGAGCCGGAGCGAGGGCGGAGCGGGGGGCTTCTGGATCACGGCGACGACGACGGTCGCGAGCGACTCGCCCTCGAACGGCGCGTGCCCCGTGAGCAGGTGATAGAGCGTGGCGCCGAGGCCGTACACGTCGGAGCGCGCGTCGATCGTCTTGCGCTCGCCGCCCGCCTGCTCGGGCGGCATGTAGGAGGGCGTCCCGAGGATCCCGGGGCCGCTCGCGGTCAAGGTCGCGGCGGAGCCGTCGGTCAGCTTGGCGAGCCCGAAGTCCGTGAGCTTCGGCGTGCCGTCGCGGTCGAGGAGCACGTTGTGGGGCTTCAGGTCGCGGTGCAGGATCGACTGCCCGTGCGCGTGCTCGAGCGCGCGCGCGAGGGCGAGGGTGATCTCCGCCGCGTCGCGCGGGGGGAGCGGGCCCTCGCGGCGCACGCGGGCCTCGAGCGACTCGCCCTCGATCAGCTCCATGACGATGAACGGGTCGTCGTCCTCGTCGCGCCCCTGCCCGAGCACCTGCACGATCCCGGGGTGCTTGAGGCGGGCGGTCGCGCGCGCCTCGAGCTGGAAGCGCTGCACGTCCTCGTCGCTCGCGCCCTGGCCGCGCAGGAGGACCTTGAGCGCGACGAGGCGGTCGAGCCCCTCGTCGCGCGCGGCCCAGACGACGCCCATGCCGCCGCGGCCGAGCTCGCGCAGGAGTGTGTAGCCCCGCACGCGCGGCGGCCCGGCCGGCGCCTTGCGCCGCGCGTCGGCCGCGCTCGCGAGCGAGCCCGTGGGTGGCCCGGCCGCGACGGTCGCCGCGA
>JANJTH010000895.1 GCA_024711205.1 Planctomycetota bacterium
GCGTGCGCGCCGGCGCGGCGCCGGCGCGCACGCGGTCGGCGAGGTGCGCTCCCCCGGCCCGGCGACCGCGCGACGAGCGACCGCGGAGCCCCTCGGAGCCGCCGGCACGGTCCGCGCGGCGGGCGACTGCCGCGGGAGCGGCCACCGGTAGAATCCGGCGCGTGATCGCGCAGGGGCCGGGACGACGGGCAGCGGAGGGTCTCCGCACGTCGCGGGCTCCTGGCTCGAGCGCCGGGAACGGGAACGGGAACGGGAACGGGACGGAGTGACCTGGGAGTGCCGGCCCCTTGACCCCCGAGACCGGCCCGCTCGCCGCGGCCGGCCCCGGATCGCCGGGCGGGCGGGTCCCACGTGAGCGACGACGCGCGGCTCGTCGCGGCGCTGCTCGCGGGCGAGGACGGGGCCTGGGACCGGCTCGTCTCGGAGTACGCCGGGTTCGTGCAGGCCTGCGCGCGCAAGGTCCTCGCTGGGCGCGGGGGGCGCACCGACCCCGCCGACGTCGACGACGTGGCCGAGAACGTATTCGTCATGCTGCTCGAGAAGGACGGCGCGCTCCTGCGCCGCTACGACCCGCGCCACCGCCTGGCCGCCTACCTGGCGGTGATCGCGCGCACGGCGGCCCACCGCCTCCTGCGCCGCCGCAAGCCCGGCGTCGACCTGCCCGACGAGATGTGGGGCGAGGCGATCGCCGAGCGCGGCGTGCAGACGATCAGCGAGGAGGCGACGCACCGCGAGGTCCGCGACGCCGTGCGCGCGTCGCTCGACGACCTGACCGAGCGCGAGCGGCGCGTGCTCCGGCTCTGCTACTACGAGGGGCTCGACTACCAGCAGATCGCCGAGACGCTGGGCGTCTCGCCGAACTCGGTCGGCGCGGCGCTCAGCCGCGCGCGCGCCAAGCTCGCGCAGGTCCTCCGCGAGCGCCCCGACCTGACCGAGTCGGACTTCCGTTCGATTTGACGGGGGCCGTGGGGGGGTCGGCCAAGGCCCCCCCACGGCCCCCGTCAAATCGTGTCGGGGTGGGAGCGTGGGTCGGCCTGCGCGGGGCCCGGCTTCACGGCGAGGGGATCGAGGGGGCCGGGCTCCGCGCGCGCCCGAAGGGGCGCGGAGCCGGCCGCAGGTGCCCCGGGGGGGCTTCAGCCGGCGGCGTCGGGGCCAGGCCGCTCCGCTTCGAGCCAGGCGGCGAACGCCTCGAGCGAGGGGGCGCGGGCCGCCTGCGTCGCGACCTCGCCGAAGCGGGGGCCGGCCGCGGCGGCTCGCAGCCGCTCCACGAGCTCCTGCGGCAAGGTCCCCCAGCGGGACGCGAGCACGAGCTGGAGGGCCTCGAGCCGGCCCTGCTCGAGCCCCTGCTCGAGCCCCTGCTCGAGCCCCTTCTCCATGCCGACTCGCTCGGCGCTCGTCACGTAGGGCATGCGACCCTCCTCCTCGAACCGGGCGACCTGTGCGACGAACTCCCGCTCGAGCGGCGCGGGCAGGGCCAGGAGCCAGTCCAGGACCCGATACAGCTCCAGGATAGCCTCGCGCGACAGCCCGCGCTCGTAGAGGCCGCGGTGGAGCCGCCACTTCGCGTCGCGCCGCGCGGCCGGATCTCGCCGCGTCCGCAGCGCGTCGAGCTGCGCGCGGACGACCAGCGCGGCCGGGCTCGGGTCGGCCTCGAGCGCGGCCCGCGCGCCGGGCTCGTCCCAGTCGAGCAGCTTGGCGACGGGGAACTCGAACCGGAGGCGACAGCCGGCCCGCTCGGTCGCGTGCGAGCTCGGCCGCCAGCCCGGGTCGTCGTCGACGAGCACCGCCAGGCTCACGACCTCCGCGTCGTACCGGTCCGTGAGCCGGCAGGAGTACGAGAACATCCGTCGCGCGAACCCCGCCTCCCCCTGGCCCTGGACCTCGACGTGGACGTAGAGGACCGCGTCGTGGCCGTCCCTGAGCCAGACCCGGTAGAGCCGGTCGGCGTGGCGTCGCCCGAGCTCCGCGTCGCGCACGACCGCCTGCAGCTCGGCGTCGAGCGGCTCCCAGCCCCGCGACCAGTCCACCTCGGCGTGCAGCGCAGGGAACAGGAGGAGCGCGAAGGCGTCGAGCCAGCGGTCGAGCGCCTCCTTCCAGGGAGAGTCCTGATCGGCGGTGGGGTTCTGCTGGACGCTCGGCTCCTGGCCAGGAGCCGGGTGGAGCGGGCGGCCCCGGGGAGGGTCGGTCATGATCGGCCTCGCGGGCGCCGGACGAAAGTGGGTCGTGTTTCGTTCGTGTCTGCGGGACGGTAGCACCCGAACGCGTGCAGCGCGATCGGCCGATCGGCCGACCCGGCGGCCGCGGGTCGCCGGTGGCGCGAGGGGGCCTCCGAGCGGGCTGGACCTGCCGGGATCCGGCCGGCCGCCCGGCGATCGAGCGAGGTCGACCCCTATCGGTCTTGGGCGGGGGTGCCGGGGGCGCGCCCCGCGCGCCCCTCCGACGCCATCTCCGAGAGCCGCAGCCGGACCGCCTGCACGTGCGCGCGGAGGGCCTCGCCCGCGAGGTCGGCGCGCGCGCGGAGGTCCTCGCCCGTGACCGCGGAGAGCGCGTCGAGGAGCGCGCGCGTGACCCAGGGGAGGGGCTCGCGGCCGAGCGCGGTCGAGAGGGCGTCGCGCACGACGGGGAGCGGGAGAAGGGCGAGCTCCTGCGCGGCGCGGAAGCGCGCGGACGGGTTGTCATGGGCGAGCTGGGCGAGGGCCTGCGAGAGGTCGCGCTCGGGGCGGGCCGCGCGCCACCACCACACGGCGTAGAGGGTCGCCCAGGCGGCCGGGCCGGCCGCCGGGTCGTGGGGGAGCCCGGCGAGGGCCGCGAGCCTGCGCGCGGCGACCTCGGCGAGGGCCGGGTCGAGGCCGCGCACGAGCGCGAGCAGGCCCCGGAACACTCCCTCCCGCGGGGCGGCGCCGTGCGCCTACAACGCGCCGGCGCGGGCGGCGAGCGCGACCCAGGCGGCCGGCACCACTGGGTCT
>JANJTH010000909.1 GCA_024711205.1 Planctomycetota bacterium
GGCGCGGGCGCGCCGACCTCGAGCGCGAGGCCTCCCGGCCCAGGCCCGGCGGGGGCGACGGGCGCGTCGGGCGCGATCGGGGCGCCGTCCGCGGCCGTCGCCGCGGGCCCTGGCCCGCCCTCGAGCCGACCTCCGTCGAGCCGGGCGCTCGGCCGGAGCGGGCCGACCCCCAGGCCGGACGCCATCGCGATCGCGCGCGCGGTGACGACGGACACGGCCGCGGCGTCGACGGCGCCCGCCTCGGCCCCGACCGCGGCCGCGGCCTGGCCCGCGGTGAGCGCCTCGACGATGTCGCGGAGGGTCACGCGGCGCGCGAGCGCCTTCGAGGCCGCGTTCGCGCGCCCGAGGTGCTCGCTCAGGACGGGCAGGTCGCCGCCCCAGGTGAGGTCGAAGGCGATCCCCTCGCGCTCCCGCAGCGAGTCGAGCACGTCCGCGAGCGTGATCCTGTCGATCGGGCGCGCGGGCACGAAGCCCGGGTCCGCCGCCCCGTCCGCCTCGACGTCGCGCAGCAGGCCGTCGGCGGCGAGGTGGTCGAGGAGCTGCGCGCAGAGCGTGTGCGGCGCGCCGAACCGCTCCGCCAGCTCCGGATGCGTGGGCGGCGCCCCGCCCCGGTCGAAGGCCTCGGCGATCGCGGTGACGAGGCGCAGCGCGATCAGCTCGCGGCAGAGCGCGTTCGTCTTCGTCGCCAGCTCGTCGCGCCCCTGCGTGCGGATGTTCTGGATCGCGAAGGTCAGCTCGGCCCCGAGGATCACGATGAGCCAGGTCAGCCACAGCCAGAACATGGTGATCGGGATCGTGGCGAGGCCGCCGTAGACCGTGTCGTAGCGGACGAGGGTCGACGACGAGGCCGCGAGGCCCCACTTCGTCGCCGTCCAGAGCGCGGTGGCCGTGACGGCCCCCGTGATCGCGGGCCCCAGGCGGACGCGCGTGTTGGGGAGGAACGCGTAGAGGAGCGCGAACGTGAGGACGGTCAGGCCGAGCGACGGCAGCGCCATGCCGGCGGGGGCCGCGGGGGCCTCGACCGTGCCGGTCAGGATGAAGTCGAGGTCGGGCTTCGCCTCGCCGCCCTTGGCGTCGCCCCGGTTGGCGTGGAGCTCGTCGAACAGGGCGCCGGTCACGCCCGGGAGGCCGAAGGCGTCGAGGTCGCCGGGGTCGTCCTGGACCGGGGCCGGGGCGGGCCCCGGGGTCGGGTCGGCGGTGAGCGAGCTCCGGGCCGCGCCGACGACGTCCCAAACCCGGTACCACAGGCTCGAGCCCTGGACGAGCGCGGTGCCGAGCGAGATCGGGCCGAGCGTCATGATCGCCCAGTAGGTCACGAACTTCTGGATGAACGAGCGCTGGCGGGTGACGCCCCAGACCTCGTTCATGGTGCGCTCGAGGGTCGAGAGCAGGGAGACGACCGTGAACACGAGGAACACGAGGAACGCGACGCCGGCCACGCCGCCGCCGCCCTGGACGTTGTGGACGAGCTCGTTCAGCTTCTCGGAGAGGACCTGCTCCTGCGCGGGGGAGGCGGCGAGCGCGTCGAACAGGAACGTCTCGAGCCGGCCGCGGGCCTGCTCGAGCCCGCGGACCGAGAACACGGCGACGATGATCGCGAAGGCCGGCACGAGCGCGAGCATGCTCGTGTAGGTGAGCGCCATGGCCTGGGTCTGGGCGCGGGCGCTCACGAAGCCGCGGCCGACCAGGTAGACCATGCGGAGCGCGAGCGCGCCGGCGCGCTGCCGGCGGGTCATCCGCGCGAGGTCCCAGCGCCAGATCGTCTCGCCGAGGAAGCGGGTGACGGCCTCGCGCGGCGAGCGGCGGAGGTCCGGGAACCACGCGGGCAGCCAGGAGCGCGCCCCGGGCGCCGTCGGCGCGTCGCCGCGCGCCGGGCTCACCCGGGCAGCCCGAGCTTGCCGTAGTGCGCCTTGTAGTAGGCCTCGAACGAGGCGTCGCGGAGCGGGCGCCACCACGCCTGGTGGTCGACGTACCAGCGGACGGTCCGCGCGAGCCCCTCCTCGAACGGCATGGCGGGGGTCCACCCGAGCTCCTCGCGGGCGCGGGTCGCGTCGATCGCGTAGCGGCGGTCGTGCCCGGGTCGGTCCTTGACCCAGGTGATGAGCGACTCGGGCTTGTCGAGCAGGGCGAGGATCCCCCGCACGATCGCGATGTTCTCGCGCTCGTTCCCGCCGCCTAGGTTGTAGACGCGGCCCGGCGCGCCGCGCACGAGCGCGGCCCAGACCCCGGCGCAGTTGTCGTCGACCCACAGCCAGTCGCGGACGTTCCGCCCGTCGCCGTAGACGGGGAGCGGCCGGTCCTCGAGCGCGTTCGTGATCATGAGCGGGATCAGCTTCTCGGGGAACTGCCGGGGCCCGTAGTTGTTCGACGAGCGCGTGACGACGAGCGGGAGCCCGTGCGTGCGGGCGAACGCGAGCGCGAGCAGGTCGCCGCCCGCCTTCGTGGCCGAGTACGGGTTCCGCGGGTCGAGCGGCGTGTCCTCGCGGAAGGCGCCGTCGTCCGTCTCGAGGTCGCCGTAGACCTCGTCGGTGGACACGTGGAGGAAGCGGACCTCGGCCCCGGTCGCGTCGCGCAGCCCGCGGGCGGCCTCGAGCAGGCAGAGGGTCCCCTCGACGTTCGTGCGCACGAAGCGGCGCGCGGCGAACAGCGAGCGGTCGACGTGGCTCTCCGCGGCGAAGTGCGCGATCGCGGTCGGGCGCTCCTCGCGCAGGAGCGCGTCGACGAGCGCCGCGTCGGTGATGTCGCCCTGCACGTGGCGGAAGCGCGGGTCCGCCTCGAGCTCGGCCACGTTCTCGCGCCGACCCGAGTAGGTGAGCGCGTCGAGGTCGACGACGCGCTCGACGCCGGGCTGCGCGAGCGCGTGCCGGAGGAAGGCAGAGCCGATGAACCCGCAGCCGCCGGTGACGAGGAGTCTCATGGGCCGGATCGTAACCGCTGGGCCGGACAGGACCTCTAGCCCGCGGGGTAGCGGTCGAGGAACTGCCGGACGGTCGCGACGAGGTCGGCGCGCGGGACGGAGACCTGGCCCGGGAGGTCCGCGAGCCAGGCCGAGCGGTCGGTGATCCCGCGCGAGAGCTCGTGGCCCTGCCGGAGGTCCTTGACCGAGACCTCGCCCTTCGCGTGCTCGTCGCCGCCCGCGACGACGGCGACCGTGAAGCCGCGGCGGTCGGCGTACTTGAACTGCTTGGCGACGCCGCCCGAGCCGACGTAGAGCTCGGTCGGGATCCCGGCCGCGCGGAGCTCCGCCGCCCAGGCCTGGTACTCGCGGCGCAGGCCCGCGTCGATCGTCGTGACGAGCACGGGGCAGCGCCCGGCGAGCTCGGGGAGCTTGCCGAGCGCCTTGAGCGCGGCGAGCAGGCGGTCGACGCCGATCGAGGCGCCCGTGGCCGGCACCTGCTGGCCCAGGAACCGCCCGACGAGCCCGTCGTAGCGCCCGCCGCCCGCGACCGAGCCGAAGGGCTGGCGGCCGGCCTCGCCGTCCACCTCGAAGGTCAGCGCGACCTCGACGACGGGGCCCGTGTAGTAGGCGAGCCCGCGCACGATCGAGGCGGAGAACACGACGCGGTCGGTGCCGACCCCGCGCTCGTCGAGGATCCGGTCGAGCTCCTCCATGTCGGCGAGCCCGGCCGCGCCGGCGGTCGTGTCGGCGACGAGCCGGCGGACCACCTCGAGGTAGCCCGCGCGCGCCCCCTCGGGCGCCCCGAGCAGCTCGAGCAGCACGTCCGCCTGCGCGGGCTCGAGCCCGGCGCCCTCCATGACGTCGCCCGACGGGTCGGTGCGCCCGGGGCCGAGCAGGTCGCGCACGCCCTCCGGGCCCACGCGGTCGAGCTTGTCGAGCGCGCGCAGGACGCGGACCTGGCGCTCGGGCGGGACCTGCGCGCGCTCGAGCAGCCCGTCGAGGACCTTGCGGTGGTTCATGCGGACCTGGTAGCTGCCGCGCGGGACGCCGAGCGCCTCGAGCGCGTCGGCGATCACGCAGGCGACCTCGGCGTCGGCGAGCACGCCCCCGGCGCCGACGATGTCGATGTCGAGCTGCGTGAACTCGCGGAACCGGCCGGGCCCGGGCTTCTCCTGCCGCCACACGGGGCCGGTCTGGTAGCGGCGGAACGGCGTGCCCAGCTCCTGGAAGTTCTGGGCCACGTAGCGGGAGAGCGGCGCGGTCAGGTCGTAGCGGAGCGCGACCCACTCGTCGTCGTCGTAGCGCCACGAGAACACGCCGCCGTCGGGCTGGTCGGCCTCGGGCAGGTACTTGCCGAGGACGTCGAGGTACTCGATCGCCGGCGTCTCGAGCGGCTGGAACCCGTAGGCCTCGTAGACCTGGCACACGCGCTCGATCATGCGCCGGCGCGCCACGACGTCCTCCGCCGTGAGGTCGCGGAAGCCCTTGGGGACGCGCGGCTGGGTCCGGGGCGGCTTGTTCGAGGCCATGGGGCGAGCTCCGGGGGCGCCGGGCGCGGAGCGGGCCCGGGGCGGGGCGAGGATCGTAGGGACGGCCGATGCGGCGTGCAACCTCGCGGGGCGGCCCGGGGACGCGCGCCCCGCGCGCGCCCTGTCGATCAGGACGCCTCGCGGAGCGGGCCGGTCCGCTCGCGCGGGCCGCCGGCCGCGCAGCCGTAGACGGCGCACCCGCCCTGCTCGGACCAGCAGCCCACGTGGGCCTGCGTCCCGCACGAGTCGCAGGTGACGGTCGGGCCGTCGTCGGCGAGCGCGTCCTTGCAGTAGGGGCAGCGTGGGGCGCTCGCGAGCGCGGGCAGCGCGTGGACGGCGTCGCGCGCGGCCTGCGCGGCCTCGAGCTCCTCGAGCCGGACGCGGGCCTCGACGACCCAGGCGCCGCGCCTGCGGCGCTCGAGGTAGGCGCGGTAGCTCTCGAGCGCGAGGCGGCCCGCGCCCTGCCGGTCGTAGGCGAGCGCGACGAGGTAGCGGGCCTCATCCCCGGCCGCGCCGCCGAGGAGGCGCTTGAGCGCGACGACGGCCGGCTCGAAGTGGCCGGCCTCGAGGAGGGCCCGGGCCCCCTCGAGCCGGGCGCCGGCGAGCGCGCGGGCGAGGAGCGGCAGGCCGAGGACGGCCGCCCCGGCGCCGAGCACGAGGAGCGGCGCCGGGTTGCGGACGGCCACGCACAGGCCGCCGCCGACCGCCAGGATGGCGAAGGCGAGCGAGAACGCGACGACCTCCGCCCGGCGGCGCCGCGCCTCGAACGGGGCGAGGACCTCGGCCGGGGTGACCGTGGGCTCCTTCGGCCTCGCCTTGCGCTTGCCGGCCACGCGGGCGCCCGGGGCCCTGGCCTACAGCCGCTCGATGATCGTGGCGGTGCCCATGCCGAGGCCGATGCACATGGTCACGAGCCCGTAGCGCTTCTCCTGCCGCTCGAGCTCGTGGAGGAGCGTCGTCACGAGGCGCGCGCCGCTCGCGCCGAGCGGGTGCCCGAGCGCGATCGCGCCGCCGTTCACGTTCACGCGCTCGAGGTCGACCCCGAGCTCCTTGCTCCAGGCGAGGACGACCGAGGCGAAGGCCTCGTTGACCTCGAACAGGTCGATCTGCTCGAGCCGGAGCCCGGCCTTCTCGAGCACCTTGCGGGTGGCCGGGATCGGGCCGGAGAGCATGAGCGTCGGGTCGACCCCGACCTGGGCGTGCGCGACGATCCGCGCGCGCGGGCGGCGGCCCATGGCCCTCGCGGCGGCCTCCGAGGCGACGAGCACGGCCGCCGCGCCGTCGCTGATCTGCGACGAGCTGCCGGCCGTGATGATCCCGTCCGGCTTGAAGGCCGGGCGGAGCCCGCCGATCTTCGCGAGCGACGTGTCCGCCCGCGGGCCCTCGTCCTTCGTGACGGTCCGCTCGACGCGCCCGCGCGCGTCCGTGACGGGCACCGGCACGAGCTCGCGGTCGAAGCGGCCCTCGACCTGCGCGTGGACGGCGCGGCGGTGGCTCTCGTAGCTCAGCGCGTCCGTCTCGGCGCGCGTGACGCCCCAGCGCTCGGCCACGAGCTCGGCCGAGATCCCCTGCGGCACCACGTCGAAGCGCTCGGCGATGTGCGGGTGGAACGCGCCCACGTCGCTGCCCATGGGGACGCGGCTCATGGACTCGAGCCCGCAGCCGACCGCGACCTCGGCCTGGCCGCACATGACCTCCATGGCGGCGAACGCGACGGCCTGCTGGCTCGAGCCGCACAGGCGGTTCAGCGTCACGGCGGGGACCTCGATCGGCCAGCCGGCGGCGAGGACGGCCTGCCGGACGACGCACGAGCCCTGCTCCTGCGTCTGCGTCACGCAGCCGCCGATCACGTCCTCGACCCGGTGGGGGTCGAGGGCGTTGCGCGCGACGAGCGCGTTCAGGCACTCGGCGAGGAGCGCGTCGCCCCGGACGGCGGCCAGCGCGCCCCCGTTCTTGCCCATGGGCGTGCGGACGGCGTCGAGGATCACGGCGTGCTGCATGGGGCGGGCCTCCCGAGGGGCCGGGAGCATACCTCGGGGCCCGGACGCGCGGGTCGGCCGTCCCACGGGCGTGACGCAACGAGCAGGACATGCGCGCCGGCGCCCGGTTTGCTCCGCGCCGGCCATGCCCCAGGCGCTCGAGGAGACCCCGGACGACGTCGTGGCCGCGCTCTCGCGGCCCGGGCCGCGCTACACGTCGTACCCGACGGCGGACCGCTTCGCGCCTGCCTTCGGGCCGGAGGACCACGCCCGGGCGCTCGCCGCGGTGGGGGCCGGCGGCGGCCCGCTCGGGCTCTACGTCCACCTGCCGTTCTGTCGGCAGCTCTGCCACTACTGCGCCTGCAACGTCGTCGTGACGCGCTCGACCTCGGCCGCGGGCGAGTACCTCGGCCTGCTCGCGCGCGAGGCCGAGCTCGTGGCGGGGGCGCTCGGCGGGCGGCTCCCGGTCGCGCACCTGCACCTGGGCGGCGGGACGCCCACGTTCTTCACCCCCGCTGAGCTCGAGCGCCTGCACGCGCTGCTGACGCGGTGGTTCGACCTGGGGGCGCTCGCGGAGGCCGCCGTCGAGGCGGACCCGCGCGTGACGACGCGGGAGCACCTGGCCGCGCTGGCCGGGTGCGGCTTCGACCGCCTGTCGGTCGGGGTGCAGGACTTCGACGAGGGCGTCCAGGTGCGGATCGGCCGCATGCAGTCCGTCGAGCAGACGCGGCGCGTGCTCGAGGACGCGCGGGCGCTCGGGTTCCGCGGCGCGAACGTCGACCTCGTCTACGGGCTGCCAGGCCAGACCGAGGCGTCGCTCGCGCGCACCCTCGCGGTCGTGACGGAGGTGCTCGCGCCCGACCGCGTGGCGCTGTTCTCGTACGCGCACGTCCCCTGGCTCCGCCCGGCCCAGCGCAAGTTCGAGCGCGGCGGGGCGGCCCCGCCCGGGCCGCTCGAGAAGGTCCGGCTGCTGCGGCGCGCCGCGCGGGCGCTCGTGGACGCCGGCTGGGTCGCCGTCGGCATGGACCACTTCGCCCGGCCCGACGACGCGCTCGCGCGCGCCGCGGCCGAGGGGCGGCTCCGGCGCGACTTCCAGGGCTACGGCCCCGAGCACGCGCGCGCGCTCGTCGGCCTCGGGGTCACCGCGATCAGCGAGCTCGACCGGGCCTACGCCCAGAACGAGCGGGACCTCGCCGCGTGGTCGGCGGCGCTCGAGGCGGGGCGCCTCCCGGTGGCGCGGGGGCTGTGGCTCGGCGAGGACGACGCCAGGCGGCGCGCGGCGATCCGCGCGGTCATGACGGGCGCCCCGCTCCGGGAGGCGGTGGACGACTACCCGGGGGCCCGGGCCGCGCTCGAGCCGCTCGAGGCGCTCGGCCTGGTCCGGCTCGACGCGCCGGCCCCGGGTGGGCTCGAGGTGACCCCGCGCGGGCGGTGGTTCGTGCGCAACGTGGCCATGGCCTTCGACGCGCACCTGCCGTCGGCGGCCGCCGCCCCTGGGCCCCGCTTCTCGCAGACCGTCTGAATGCGAGGGGAGGCCCGGAGGGCCTCCCCTCGCATCCAGGTAGGGGTCGAGGGCGTCCTGGAGCCCATGCGTGGGTCAGGCCCGCCGGGAGGGGGCGGCCCCTGGGGCCTCGATGGAGGTGGGGCGCCTCGCGGGGGTCACTTGCCGTCGTCCTTCTCCTCGAGGCGGACGCGCTCCTCGCGGGTCAGCGGGATCTCGTCGCGGTCGCGGGCCTTCTCGGCCGATGTCAGGATCCGCAGCCGCAGGATGAACACGACCTGCGTCTTCTGCTCGAAGTCGTCGGTCGAGCTGAACAGCCTGCCGATCAGCGGCAGGTTCCCGATGAGCGGCACCTTGCGCTCGTCCGTGCGGCGCTGCTTGTCGAGGAGCCCGCCGATCACGAGCAGCTCGCCGTTGCGGATGTCGACCTGCGTCTCCGCGTTGCGCTCGGCGATCACGGGGACCGGGATCCCGCCGGAGCTCGGGTTCAGCTCGAAGCGCACCACGTTCGAGACCGACGGCTTCACGGTGACCGTGATCGCGTCGCGGCCGACCACGGTGGGCGTGACCTCGAGCGTGACGCCCACGTTCTCGTAGCGGGTCGTGATCCGCACGTTGTTCGTCGACTGGAGGATGAAGTCCTGGATCGGCAGCTTCGTGGAGGTGCGGAGGATCGCGCGCTGCCCCGAGCGGCACACGATCCGCGGCGACGACACGACCTCGGCGTAGCCCTGCGTCTCGAGGGCGCGCAGGATGAACTCGAAGTCACCGAGCTGCTCGACGATGCTCCCGACGCTCGCCCACTGCATGGAGGCGCCCTGGAAGGGCGCGGCCTGGTTCGAGAGCGACTCGAGGAAGCTCGACGAGTTGAACGCGCCGTCGTAGCGCCGCAGCGCCGTGTTGCCGACGGGCGTGTGGTCGACGTGGAGCTCGAACCCGTACTCGTAGCCGTTCGTCTCGAGGATCTCGACGACCTTGGCCTCGATCTCGACCTGCGGGGGGACGCGGTCGAGCTGCTCGAGGACCTTCTCGAGCACCGGGAGCCGCTCGGGCTTCTCGGTGATGATGATCATGTTGTGCTGCGGGACGTTGACGAGCCGGGCCTTCTCGGACTTCCAGTGGTTCAGGTAGGCGAGGAGGTCGTTGCCGGTCTGGCTGCGCACCCGGTAGAAGCGCGTGACGTAGCCCGCGAGCGGGCCGTCGCCCGGCTCCTGCATCTGCGCGTCCCGCGGGAGCAGGTCGGGGACGGCCGGGAAGTCGACGAAGTCGGTCGGCGGCTGCGGGCCCGCGCCGGGCTCGCCCTCGACCTGGGCGATCAGGACCCGCTCGCCGTCCGCCGAGGCCGGCTGGCCGGCGCCCTCCGCGCCGGATCGGCAGCCTTGAGCGGCCAGCGCGAGCGCGGCCGCGGCGGACGCGACGACGGCCGCCCGAGGGCGGCCGTGGGGGCTCCGAGGTCGAGCACGGTCCAAGGTGGCCTCCTGGCCCGAACGGGCCGGCCCCTGCCCGCCGCGCCTGGCGCCGGGCGGCGCCCCGAGCGCGCCGCGCCCGCGCCGGGGGC
>JANJTH010000087.1 GCA_024711205.1 Planctomycetota bacterium
ACCCGCTCGCGCGCGCCGCCGCGCCGCCCGCGCCGACCGCGGGGCCCGGGAGCGCCGCCCCCACGAGCGCCGACCGCTTCGCGCGCGACGTCGCGCGCATGCTCCTCGTGTTCTTCGCCGTGTGGGCCGTCGACCTCGTCGCCTGCTCGCTCCTGACCGGCAAGCTGCGCGTGTGGTTCCCCGTGTGGCTCGACCGCGACTGGGCCACGCGCGCCGAGCCGTGGGTCGTCTACTCGCAGAGCTACCTGGCCGGGATCGCGTGCATCCCGCTCTTCGCGCGCGCGATCGACCGCGACCTCCTCGCCGCCCGGCTCGGCGGGCCGGCGCGAGGGGCGTTCTGGGCCGGCGTCGCGCTCGTCCTCGGGTTCATCGCCTGGTGGAAGGGCGGCCTCATGGCCGAGCACGGCAAGGAGCGCGAGGGCCTGGCCTGGCTCGCGCTCACGGGCGTCCTGTGGGGCGTCGTGCGCGTGGCCGAGGCCGCGCCCGAGCGCCTGCGCGGCCTCACCCCGCGCGCGCTCCTGCGCCGCGTGCTCCAGGGCGTGGCCGCCTTCTTCCTCGTCATGGCCGTGCTCGACCCGCTGCTCCAGCTCGGCGTCCAGGGCGTCGCGGTGTCCTCGGGGCTCCTGATCGAGGTCGGGTTCTTCGTCCCCGCGGGGCTCCTCCTGCTCGGGGTGTGCCGCGCCCTCGGCGCGCCGGACGCCGCGCGCGGGCCGGCCGTCGCCGCCCCCTAGCGCGGGCCGCGTGCAGGCGCTCGGGTTCCGCTGGAGCATCCCGCGCTTCGCCTTCGCGAAGCTCGGCGGCGCGCTGTGGCGCGGCGCCTACACGCACCCCTTCGGGCCGGTCGGCCTGCTCGAGGTGCCGGAGCCCGGCCCGCCGGGGCCGGGCTGGGCGACGGTCGACGTGCGCGTGGCCGGGGTCTGCGGCAGCGACGTGAAGCAGGTCCAGCTCGACGGCGACGCCGACAACCCGCTCACCGCCGTCATGAGCTTCCCCCACGTCATGGGCCACGAGGTCACGGGCACGCTCGCGGCCGCGGGCGAGGGCGTCGGCCGCGCGCGCCAGGGCGAGCGCGTCGTCGCGTTCCCCTGGCTCGCCTGCCCCGCCCGCGGGCTCGAGCCGTGCCCGGCCTGCCGCGACGGCCGCCCGAACCACTGCCGGAGCTTCCGGCGGGGCGCGCTCGCGCCCGGCATGCACCTGGGGACCTGCCGCGACGCGGGCGGCGGGTTCGCGCCGCGGCTCGCCGTCCACGACTCCATGCTGTTCCCCGTGCCGGACGCCGTCTCCGACGCGCAGGCGGCCCTCGTGGACCCCTGCGCCGTGTCGCTCCACGCGCTCCTCCGCGCGCCGCCCGCCCCGGGCGACACGGTCCTCGTCGTCGGCTGCGGCGCGCTCGGGCTGCTCCTCGTCCACCTGATCGACCGGCTGTTCCCCGACGTCGAGGTCCTCGCGGCCGACGTCCACCCGCACCTCGAGCCGGTCGCGCGCGGGCTCGGCGCCTCGCGCTACCTCGCCCGCGGCGGGCGGGCCCTGATCGAGGCCGTGGCCGAGCACCGGAGCGCCGAGGTCCTCGAGCCCTACGGCGGGCTGCCCTGGCTGCTCGAGGGCGTCGACCGCGTCTACGACACGGTCGGCCTCGCCTCGACGCTCGAGGTCGGCGTGCGCGTCCTCCGCCCGCGCGGGACGCTCGTGCTCGTCGGCGTGGCCGCCCCGCGCCGCTTCGAGTGGACGCCCCTCTACATGAAGGAGCTCGTGCTCACGGGCGCGAGCGGCTCGTGCGTCGAGGCCTGGGAGGGCGCGCGCGTGCACGGCTTCCAGCTCGTGCTCGACCTGACCGCCGCCGGGCGGATCGACCCCGCGCGGATCGCGACGCACGCGTTCCCGCTCGCGCGCTGGCGCGAGGCGTTCGCCGTCGCGGCCGACAAGCGCGGGGCCCGCTCGCTCAAGGTGCTGCTCGAGCTCGCCCCGGGCGCGGCCGGCCTGCCGGCGGCAGGTCGGGGCGCGGGCCCGGCGCTACCCTGAGCCGCGTGGCCTCTGCGTTCGAACCCGTGCTCGTCGACCCCGAGCTGATCGCCCCCGACCGCGTGCGCCCGCTGCGCCGCGCGGAGTACGACCACCTCGTCGCGGCCGGCCTCTTCGAGGACGAGCGGCTCGAGCTCCTCGCCGGGAGGCTGGTGACCATGAGCCCGCAGGGGTCGCCGCACGCCGAGCTCGTGACCCGCCTCGCTGCGACCCTTCTCCCGCCGCTCCTCGATCGCGCGGAGGTGCGGGTCCGGCTCCCCTTCGCCGCGAGCGACGACTCCGAGCCCGAGCCCGACCTCGCCGTCGTCCCGCGCGGCGACTACCTGGCAGGGCACCCCGAGCGGGCGCTGCTCGTGGTCGAGGTCGCGGCGTCGAGCCTGCCCAAGGACCTGGCCTTGAAGGCCGCGATCTACGAGGCCGCCGCGGTGGACGAGTACTGGGTCGTCGACCTGACCGGCCCGCGCGTCGTCGTCTTCCGCCGCGGGCCGGGCGGCGGCTTCGCCGCGCCGACCGCGCACGGGCCGGGCGAGGCGCTCGCGCCCCTCGCCTTCCCCGACCTGCAGGTCGCGCTCGCGGACCTCCTCGCGGGCGTGGCCGGCGCCCCGCGCGCGGAGTAACGTCCTCGCGCCGCGCGGCGACCTGCCCCGAGGGGCCGGCCGGGGCGGCGGGAGGACGCGGTGCGGGCGCTCGTCACGGGGGCCACGGGGTTCATCGGCGCCCACGTCGCGCGGGACCTGCTCGCGCACGGCTGGGAGGTGCGCGCGCTCGCGCGGCCGGGCGCCCCGCGCGGGCAGCTCGCGGACGTCGGCACGCCGGCCGAGCACCTGCCCCGCGTCGAGTGGGTCGAGGGCGACATGCTCGACCGGGCGTCGCTCGACCGGGCCGCGCCCGGGTGCGACGCGGCCTTCCACGTGGCGGCGGCCTACTCGCTCTGGACGCGCGACCCGGACGGCATGGTCCGCACGAACGTCGAGGGCACGCGCAACGTGCTCGAGGCCGCCCGCGCGGCCGGCGTCCCGCGCGTCGTCTACACGAGCTCGGTCTCGTGCGTGGGCGAGGCCCCCCCGGGC
Source organism: Planctomycetota bacterium (assembly GCA_024711205.1). Lineage (GTDB taxonomy): Bacteria > Planctomycetota > J058 > J058 > J058 > JANJTH01. The sequence goes on from JANJTH010000087.1 coordinate 3,090, forward strand.
GGGCTCGCGAGCGAGGACACGACGGTCCACCCCGAGGACCTCGTGGGCCCCTACAAGCGGAGCAAGTGGGAGGCGGAGGGCGTCGCGCGCGCGGCCGCCGAGGCCGGGCAGGACGTCGTGATCGTGAACCCGGCCTCGGTGATCGGGCCCGGAGACCGCAAGCCCACGCCCACGGGCAAGCTGATCGTCGACTTCCTGCGCGGCGACATGCCCGCCTACGTCGAGACCGGGCTCAACTTCGTCGACGTGCGCGACGTCGCCGCGGGCCACCGCCTGGCCTTCGAGCGGGGCGCGGCCGGGCGGCGGTACATCCTCGGCAACCTCGAGGGCAACCGCAGCCTGCGCGAGTTCCTCGAGGTCCTCGCGGGCGTGTGCGGGCGCCGGGCCCCGCGCTTGCGGATCCCCTACGCCGTCGCCTGGACCGCCGGCGCCGTGAGCACCTGGTGGGCCGACCACGTGACGCACCAAGAGCCCGGGATCCCGCTGGCCGGCGTGAAAATGTCCCGGCACCGCATGTTCTTCGACCCGCGCCGCGCCGTGGCCGAGCTGGGCCTCCCCCAGACGCCGCTCGAGGCGACGCTCCGGGACGCCGTGGCCTGGTTCCGGGCGCACCTCGGCTGCCCGTGACCGCGCCCGCGCCGGGCGACGACCCCGCGCCCGCGCCGGGCGACGACGGCCCGGCCTCGGCGCCCGCGGGCCCCGGTGGGCCTCACGTCGAGACCCCGGCGGGGCTGCCCTCGCGGTCGGGGCAGGCGCCCGGCGACCTGGGACCCGACGCGACCGCCCGCGTCCAGGCGCCCGCGTCCGCGATCGCGACCGCGCACGAGGAGCGCGTCCTCGCGGTCGCGCTCGGGCGGCTGGCGCGCGCGATCGCGCGCCGCCCGGCGCTCGTCCTGGTGCTCTCGCTCCTCGCGGCCCTCGCTGCGGGCTGGCTCGCCGCCGCGCGCCTCGGGTTCCAGACGTCGCGCATGGACCTGATCGGCGACGCGCCGTTCGTGCGCGGGTTCGTCGCGCTCGAGGCCGAGTTCGGCGACCTCGACGCGCTCGTCGTCCTCGCCGAGGCGGCCCCGCCGGCCGATCCCGCGCGCGCGCGCGCCTTCGTCGACGCGCTCGCGGCCCGGCTCCGCGACGACCCCGCGCACTTCGCGTCGGTCTACGTGCGGACGGACCCCACGGCCCTGGGCGGGCGCGCGCTCCTCTGGCTCGAGGCGGGCGCGCTCGCGGCCCTGGCCGACCTCGCGCGCGACCTGACGCCGGCCGTCGTCGAGCGCGGCGCGGCCGCGGGCGTGCTCGAGGGCGCTGCGGCCGCCCTCCGCGCGCGCGTGACCGCGGGCGTGGGTCAGGGCGACCCGGGCGAGGACGGCGGGCGCGACGCGGGCGGGCTCCTGCGCGGGCTCGCGCGTCTCCTCGACGACCTCGCCCTGGCCTGCGCAGGGGCGACGCCCGCGGGGACCCCGCTCGACGCGGTGACCCGCGGCTGGGACGAGGCCGGCTACACGACGACGGCCGACGGGCGGGGCGTGCTCCTCCTCGCGCAGGCCCGCGAGCAGGCTGGCGCCGGCCTCGACCCGCGCGGGGCGGCCGTCCGGGCCCTGCGCGCGCACGTGACCGCGCTCGCGGGGGCGTTCCCCGACGTGGCGGCCGGCCTCACGGGCAAGCCCGTGCTCCAGGTCGACGAGATGGCGACCTACGAGCAGGACACGGCGCGGAGCTCCGCGCTCGCGCTCCTCCTCGTCACGGGCCTGCTCGGGCTCGGGCTCCGCCGCGTGACGGCGCCGCTCCTCGTCGGTGCGTGCCTCGTGCTGGCCGTCGTGCTCACGCTCGGCGGCGCCGCGCTCTGGCCGGGGCACCTGAACCTGCTCGCGGTCGTGTTCGTGGTCGTCGTGATCGGCCTCGGCGTCGACTACGGGGTCCACGTCGTGATCCGCTACGACGAGGAGCGCCTGGGCGGCCACGCCCCCGAGGTCGCCCTCGAGCGCGCGCTCGCGGGCGCCGGCACGGCCGTCGTCGCGGGCGCGGCGACGACGGTCGTCGCGTTCGGGGCCTGCCTGTTCGCCGGCTTCCAGGGCCTGCGCGAGTTCGGCGCCGTGGCCGGGCTCGGCGTCGTCGCCTCGCTCGCCGTCATGACGACGACGCTCCCCGCCGCGATCGTGCTCCTCGACCGCGCGCGGCCCATGCCCCCGCGCCGCTGGCGCATGCTCGGACCGCTCGGCGCGCTCGATCGCGCGACGCAGCGCCGCCCCGGCCTCGTGCTCGCGCTCGCGCTGGCGGCCCCGCTCGCGCTCGCGGCCCTCGCCCCGCGCACGGGCTGGGACGGAAATCTCCTCCGGCTCCAGGACCCGGGGCTGCCGTCGGTCGCGCTCGAGCTGCGCCTGCTCGAGGACGAGCGGCTGTCGAGCGCGTTCCTCGCCTGGTCGACGCGCGACCTCGACGCCCTGCGCGCCGCGCACGCGCGCCTGGCCGGGCTCGCGACCGTCGCGCGCGCGGAGAGCGTGTTCACCGCGCTGCCGCCCGCGCAGGCGGAGAAGCTCCCCGCGCTCGCGCGGCTGGCGCCCTCGCTCGCGGCGCTCGCCGTCGCCCCGCCGCCGACCACGCGCGCGGGTCTGGACCGGGCGCTCGCGGCGCTCGAGGCGGCCTGCGAGGACGCGCAGGAGGGCGCGCTCGCGGCCGGGCGCGGCGACGCGCTCGAGGCGCTCGAGGACCTGCGGGCCCGGGCGGAGGCGGCCCGCGCCGCGCTCGGCCGCGCGCCTGCCCCTGGGCCCCAGGCAGGGCCCCAGGCAGGCCACCAGGCAGACGCCGGCGGCCGCGCGCTCCCCGCCGCGGCCGCCGAGTACGACCGCCGCCTCGGGCATGCGCTCGCGGGGCTCGCGCGCCGGCTCGCGCTGCCGACGCCACCCCCGAGCAGCGCCTCCGGCGCCGAAGCAGCCGGCGCCCTCGCGCCGCTCGGGCCCGACGACCTGCCCGCGAGCGCGCGCGAGCGGCTGATCGGGCGGACCGGGGCCTACCTGCTGCGGATCCACCCGCGCGCGAACCCGTGGGACGACGAGGCGCTCGCCGCGTTCGTCGACGAGGTCCGGGGCGCGCTCCCCGACGTGACGGGGATCCCGCTGCTCACCCGGGAGGCCGGGCGGCTCATGCTCGAGGGCTACGCGCTCGCGGGCGTCCTCGCGCTCGCCGCGGTCGCCGGGTGCCTCGTCCTGCACTTCCGCCGCCTCGACGACGCCCTCCTCGCGCTCGCGGCGCTCGTCCTCGGCGGCGTCGGCCTCGCGGGGCTCCTCGGCCTGTGCGGCGCGCGGCTCGACCCGGCCAACCTCGTCGCGCTCCCGCTCCTCGTCGGGATCGGCGTCGACGCGGCGATCCACGCGGTCGAACGCGCTCGCGCCGTCCTCGGCCCCGGCGCGCCCGCGCCCGCCGAGGCCGGCGGGCCGCGCCCCGTGCTCGCGACGGGCCTCGGGCGGGCCATGGTCTACTCCGCGCTCACGAGCGTGGCCGGGTTCGGGAGCCTGCTCGTCTCGCGCCACGCCGGGACCGCCGGGATCGGCCTCACGATCTCGCTCGGCGTGCTCTCGTGCCTCGCGGTCGCGCTCGCGCTCCCGCCCGCGTGGTTCGCCTGGCGGGCGGCCCGCGCGCGGCCGCGCTGACCGCGGCGCGCGCCCGCGGCGGGACGGCGCACCGCGCCCTCCCGGCCCCACCCGCGGTCAGCGCGCCCCCGCCCCGGGGAGGTCGAGCCAGGTGGGCTCGCTCCAGCCGCGGTGCCCGTCGGCCCCGAGCCCGCGCGGGTCGCCGAACGGCGCGCGGTCGAGGAGGACGCGGTAGCGGCCCGGCCCCGGGAGCGCGAGGCGCGCGCCCAGGTCGACCGGCACGCCGAGGCGCTGCCCCGGCGCGAGCCAGGCCGTGTGCAGCGGCCCGCCCGCGCTCGGCGCGTCGGGCGGCGCGGGCGGGACCTCCTCGCCCGCGGCGGTCCAGGCGCGCGCCCCGACCTCGCCGCCCGCGGGGACGCGCCAGGTCACGGGGAGCGGGGCGCGCGTCGTGTTCTCGAGCCACGCGACGACCCACGGGCCGCCACCAGCGGGGGCCAGGCCCCCGGGCGCGAGCCCCACGGTCAGGACGACGCCCGTGCGCGAGGGCACGCCCCCGGCGCGCAGCCGCCACCAGGCGGCGCGCGCGGGCTCGCGCGCGCGCGCCCAGGCCGCGGCGACGACGACGGCCACCCCGCGGACCGCGAGCGCCCCGAGCG
>JANJTH010000092.1 GCA_024711205.1 Planctomycetota bacterium
CGCGCAGGGCCTCGCGGTCGGCCGGGTGCCGCGGGCTCGCGAACGCGGCGAGGGTGTCCACCTGCCGGCGGACGAGGCCCTCGCGGTCGGCCGGCGGGCGGCCGGCGAGCCGGCGCAGCCCGCCCGGGCGGAAGTCGCGCAGGCGCCCGGCCGTGGTCATGAGGAGCGCGAGCGAGGCGACGCGCGCGGGCCAGCGCAGCGCGAGCACCTGCGCGAGCATGCCCCCGAACGACGTCCCCACGAGGTGCGCCCGCGCGAGCCCGAGGTGGTCGAGGAGGCCCACGACGTCGCGGGCCGCGTCCTCGAGCCGCCAGGGGACCGAGACCGGGAGGCCCAGGAGCGCCCGCGGCACGAGCCGGGCCGGGGCCGGCGCCGGCCCCGCGAGCTTCGTGCTCGCGCCCGCGTCGCGCGCGTCGAAGCGGACGACGCGGCAGCCGGCGCCGATGAGCGCGCCCACGAGCTCGTCGGGCCAGTCGACGAGCTGCCGGCCGAGGCCCATGGCGAGGACGACGGGCGGCCCGCCGGGGTCGCCCTCGTCCACGTACTCGAGCTCGACCCCGCCCGGACCGGGGGCGACGGGCGCGCGGGGCACGGGTTAGGCCGTCGCGAACGCCGCGCCCGCGGCGAGCGGCGCGGGCGCGGCCTGGGGGCCGCGCAGGAGCGCGCCCGGGAGCGCGCCCGTCGGCGCGTCGTGCTCGTGCGTGACCTCGCCCGCGAGCAGGGTCGCCACGTAGCCGGTCGCCTTCTGGAGCAGGCGGCGGCCGCCGGCCGGGAGGTCGCGGGCGAGCACCGGGGCCGCGAGCGCGAGCCGGTCGAAGTCGATCACGTTCACGTCGGCACGGTAACCGGGCGCGAGCAGCCCGCGGTCGAGCAGCCCGAACGCCTCGGCCGTGTCGCGCGTCTGGCGGCGCACGACGTGCTCGAGCGCGAGCCGGGGCCCGCGGGCCCGGTCGCGCGCCCAGTGCGTGAGCATGAACGTCGGCATGCCGCCGTCGCAGATCGCCCCGCAGTGGGCGCCGGCGTCCGACAGGCCCATGAGCGTGGCCGGGTTCGTGTGCATCTCGTGGAGCAGGTCGAGCGAGCCCTCGGCGTAGTTGAACAGCGGGAAGTAGAGGAACCCGGTCCCGCCGCCCGCGAGCAGCGCGTCGAGCGCGACCTCGAGCGGGGCCTTCCCGCGCGCCGCCGCGACGGCGGCCACGCTCTGGGCCGCCGTCGGCTCGTAGTCGACGGCGCCGGTCACGGGGTCGGTGAGGAACATGCGCTGGAACGAGCGCGCGATGAACGTCTCGAACGGCCCGAGCGCGAGCGGCGTCTCCTGGAGCAGGTGCGCGCGCCAGGCCGGGTCGGCCATGCGCCGGACGCGCTCCGCGAGCGGGAGCCCGGCGAGCGCCTGGTAGCTCGCGAAGGGGACGAGCGGGTGCGCCGTCCCGTCGAGCGTCATGAGGATCCCGATCGCGCGGCCGGCGGCCTGCGCGCGGAGGCGCGCGCCGTCGGCGCGCGCGGCCTCGAGGAGCGCGAGCCCCTTGCGCCACAGGTCGGGGGCCTGGTCGACCTGCGAGAGGTTGAAGGTCACGGGCAGCCCGGTCTCGAGCGCGAGCCGGCGCATCCAGGCGATCTCCTCGGGGACGCGGGCGTGCTCGCTCGCGACCTGGAACACGCCGTGGCCGGCGCGGGCCATCGCCCGGGCGATCCCGAACAGCTCGTCCTCGCTCGCGAACGTCCCGGGGACCGGCACGCCGTCGATCGACTTGTGCAGCAGCGTCCGCGAGGTGCTGAACCCGAGCGCGCCGGCCTCGAGCGCCTCCTGCACGAGCGCGGCCATGCGGGCCACGTCGTCGGGCGTGGCCGGGTCGTTGTTCGCGCCCCGCTCGCCCATGACGTAGGCGCGGAGCGCCCCGTGCGGGACCTGCGCGCCGACGTCGCGCGCGCGCGGCATGGCCGCCAGGGCGTCGAGGTACTCGGGGAACGACTCCCAGCCCCAGCGGATCCCCTCGGTCAGCGCCGAGCCCGGAATGTCCTCGACCCCCTCCATGAGGCCGATCAGCCAGCCGTGCCGGTCCGGCGCGGCCGGGGCGAAGCCGACCCCGCACGAGCCCATGACGACCGTCGTGACGCCGTGCCACGACGACGGCGTGAGGTAGGGGTCCCAGGTCGCCTGCGCGTCGTAGTGCGTGTGGATGTCGACGAAGCCCGGCGTCACGAGGAGGCCGTGCGCGTCGACCTCGCGCCGGCCCGGCCCGCAGCGCCCGACCTCCGAGATCACGCCGCCGTCGATCGCGACGTCCGCCGTCCGGGCCGGCGCCCCCGTCCCGTCCACCACCGTCCCGCCACGGATCACCACGTCGTGCATCGGAGTCCTCCTCGAAGTGCGAGCGACGTTCGCATATCGGCGTGACCTGGGTCAAGGGAAAAGTGAACGGCATTCGCGAAGTGGGGGAGGGGGGGAGGAGGAGAAGAGGGAGAAGGAGGGCAAGGGCAAGGGCAAGGGAGGAGGGCAGAGGGGGTTGCGAGAACGCGGGAACGGGAACGGGAAGAGCTCCGCTGGGAGGGGAGGACCATGGGGTATTCCCTCGGCCTCCGTTAGGCTGCGCGGCCGGAGGGGCGTGTGGCGCGGCGGGAGGAGCGGCGGGCGGCGCGGCGGCGCGAGGTCCTCGACGCGGCCTGGGGCCTCGTCCTCGAGGGCGGGCTCGACGGGCTCACGATCGCGGCGCTGGCCGAGCGCGTCGGCGCCGCGGTCGGCGCGCTCTACCGCTACTTCCCCGGCAAGGAGGCGCTCGTCGCGGCGCTCCAGACCGAGGCGATCGGCGCGCTCCACGCGGACCTGACCGCCCGGCTCCGCGCCGTCGAGGGCATGGCGGCCGAGCGCGGGGTGACGCGGGCCGCGGGCGCGCTCGCGTGCGCGGCCGCGCCGGCGCTGGGTTACCTGGCCGAGGCGCGCCGGGCGCCGGCCCGACACCGCCTGATCGCGGCGATCCTCGGCGCGCCCGCGCCCGTCCTCGACGAGGCGACCGCGCTCGAGGTCGAGCGCTCCGTGGGCGCCCTGATCGCCCTCGCCGCGGCGCCGCTCGAGGCGGCCGCGCAGGCGGGGGCCCTCGAGCCGGGGCCCCCGCGCCAGCGCACGCTGCTCGCCTGGGCCGCCGTGCAGGGGCTCTCGTCGTTCGCGCACCGCGACCGGTTCGTCGCACCCGAGGAGCGGAGCGACGCCCTCGCGGGCCCGCTCCTCGTGACGCTCCTGCGCGGGTGGGGGGCCGACCCGGTCGCCGCGCGCGACGGCGTGGCGGTCACGCTCCTGGCCCTCGCGCCCGCGCCCCCGCCCCCGCCCGGGCGCCGACGCCGCGCCGGCGCGCGACCGACCCGCCGGGGCCCGGAGGCGTGAGCGACCCGCGCTACGACTGCCAGGCCTGCGGGGCCTGCTGCGTGAACCCGCCCGAGAACGAGGCGGAGGGCTTCCGCACGTGGGTCGAGGTGGCGCCCGGCGAGCCGCTGCTCCGCCGGCGCGACCTCGTCAAGAAGCTGTGCGTCGTCGAGGCGGACGGCCCCGACCGCGGCGCCGTGCACCTCCGGCTCGACGCGAGCGGGCGCTGCCTCGCGCTCCGCGGCGCGCTCGGGCGGCGCGTCGCGTGCTCGATCTACGCCAGGCGCCCGGCCCCCTGCCGGCGCGTCCAGGCGGGCGCGCCGGACTGCAGGCGGTATCGGGCCGCGCTCGGCCTCGCGAACCCCTGACCCTGGACGCCGCCGGGCAAGTCGTCCGCGAGCGGGAGGTTCGGCCGCGCGCGCGTTGAAGCGGGGGGGCGGGGGCGCTAGGATCGCGCCCCTGCAGGAGGACGGAGATGCGCGACCGGATCGAGGCGATCGGAGACATCCTCCTCGCCGCGGCCCACGCCGACCACCACGTCGAGGCGCAGGAGATCGACCGGATCGAGGAGATCCTCCGGTCGATCTGGCGCGGCGAGGTGGCCTCGCCGCGCGCGCTCGTGGAGCAGGTGGCGCACCTCGGCGAGGGCGAGCGGCTCGCGCCCGAGGAGGTCGAGCGGATCGGCGGCATGCTCGGCCGGCTGCAGCCGAGCGACGAGCTGCCCGCCGACCTCGTGCAGCGGCTCGCCGACTTCGACCCCACCCGGTTCGACATGGACGAGGCCGTCGGCCCGTTCCTGGCCGAGCCCCACGCGACGAAGCGCAAGCTGCTCGAGCTGGCCTACTCGGTCCACGAGAGCGACGGGGAGCTCGACTTCGCCGAGGACACGTTCATCCGCGAGCTCGGCTACAAGCTCGGCCTGTCGCTCGACGAGTTCCGCGACCTCGTCCTCGAGTTCGAGGCCGAGGCGGACGCCCCGAGCGACGACGAGCTCGCGGCGACCGGGGTCTCGGGCGGCGGCCCGGCCGTGCCCAGCTTCGGCCGCCGCGAGGAGCCCGAGGCCAGGGCCGCGGCGGGCTGGGAGAGCGCCCAGCCCGCGGGCCCTCCCTCGCGGCCGGGCGCCGCGAAGGACCCCGACACGGAGGTGCTCGAGCCGTTCATCCCGGGCGGCCTCGCGGAGTCGGGGCGCCACCCGCGCGGGACCGCCTCCGCCATGGCCGAGCGCCTGACGCGGACGGCGAAGACGGAGCAGCGCCCGAAGCCGAAGGCCGCCACGAAGGCGCCCGCCAAGGCCGCCACGAACGCGCCCGCCAAGGCCGCCACGAAGGCGCCCGCCGAGGAGGCGCCGGCGAAGGCTGCGAAGAAGGCGCCTGCGAAGGCCGGGAAGAAGGCGCCTGCGAAGGGCGCGAAGAAGGCGCCTGCGAAGGCCGGGAAGAAGGCGCCTGCGAAGGGCGCGAAGAAGGCGCCTGCGAAGGCCGGGAAGAAGGCGCCTGCGAAGGCTGCGAAGAAGGCCCCTGCGAAGGCTGCGAAGAAGGCGCCTGCGAAGGCCGGGAAGAAGGCGCCTGCGAAGGCCGTGAAGAAGGCGCCTGCGAAGGCCGCGAAGAAGGCGCCTGCGAAGGCCGTGAAGAAGGCGCCGGCGAAGGCTGCCAGGGCGACGAAGGCCAAGAAGAAGTAGGCGCCCTCCTGGCTCCGACGGCCACGGTCAGTGGTTCGTCGCGTACTCCGTCGTGTTGAGGAGCGCCCACAGCAGGTCCGACATGACCGCGGCGCGGGCCTCTCCGGGGCGGGCGTCCGACCGCGCCGCGGCCAGGCGCTCGACGTAGGGCGCCGCCTCGTCCGGGTCCGGGCGCCGGGCGAGCGCCATGAGGAAGGCCGCCTCGACGGCGGCCGCGTCCGTGGGCGCGAGCGCAGGCAGGCGGGCGGCCGGCCCGAACGGGTCGTCCGGCTTCGTGCGCTCGAGGACGACCTCGCCGTTGAGGAGCGCGAGCCGGTCGAGGAGCGTCGCGGGCTCGGGGCGCTCGGGGTCGCCTCGGTCGCCGCGGCGCCGGAGGAAGTCGGCGCGCTGCCCGGCCCGGATCAGGCGCACGAGCCCGAAGCGGCGCGCGTCGTAGGTCCAGAGCGAGGTCGCCTGGAGCAGCCCGTGGGCGAGCGGCTCGGCCCGCAGCGGCTTGACCGGGTAGGCGGCGAAGGCGGCGACGGCGGCGACCTCGTCCTGGCCCGGGGCGACCGACGAGGCCGCGCGGTAGGCGCGCGTCGAGACGATCGCGCGGACGAGGCGCTCGAGGTCGAAGCCGTGCGCCCGGAGGTCGCGCGCGAGCGCCTCGAGGGCGCGGGGGTTCGCGGCGACGCCCGTGTCGAGCTCGTCGGGGGGCTCGACGAGGGCGCGCCCGAACAGCCAGCCCCACAGCCGGTTCGCGACCGCGGGCGCGAACCAGGGGTTCTCCGGGTGCGTCACCCAGCGCGCGAGCGCGGCGCGGCGGCGCAGCGCCCCGCGCTCCTCGCCGAGGCCCGGCGCGCCCGCGGGCAGGAGCTCCGGCGAGAACGGGACGGCCGGCGCGACCCAGCGCTTGCCGGGCGGCGGCCCCGGGTGGGCGCCGACCCGGTCCGAGGGCGCCATGTCCGCCCCCGCCATGGCGGAGGGCGGCGCGCCGGCGGGGGTCATGCCGGCCGGCGCCGCGTCGCGACCCGTCACGTCGCCGCGGTAGGCGAAGTCTTCGAGCTCGAGCTCGCCGCGCGGCCCCTCGCGGACGAACGCGTCCTCCGGCGTGACGCGGGCGAAGAAGGCCGCGAGCCCCTCGAAGTCGGCCTGCGTCCAGTCGGCGAACGGGTGGTCGTGGCACTGCGCGCAGTCGATCCGCACGCCCAGGAAGGCGCGGGCGGTCCGGCCGGCGAGCTTCACCGGGTCGCGGTCGTGGGCGACGGTGAAGTTCGTCGCGGGGGTCCCGGTCGAGAGCCCCTCGGCCGTGATCAGCTCGCGGACGAGCGCGTCCCAGGGGCGCCCGCGCGCGAGCTGGGCCGCGAGCCAGTCGACGAGCCGGCGGCGGCGGTAGAGCAGGTCGTCCCGCTTCGCGTCGGGGCCGCCGACCACGACGCGCGCGAGCTGCTCGGCGAACGTCCGCGGGAAGCGCGGGTCGCGGAGCGCCCGCTCGATCAGCGCGGCCCGGCGCTCCTCGGCGGTCCCCGGCGCGGCCTCGAGCGCCCGCAGCTCCTCGAGCGAGGGGACGGTCCCGAGCAGGTCGAGCCACAGCCGGCGCGCGAAGGCCAGGTCGTCGAGCTCGGGGCCCGGCGCGACGCCGCGCCGGGCCCAGGTCTCGGCGAGCGCGAGGTCGAGCTCCGAGGTGAGCGCGGCGGCCTGCGCTCGCTCGGCCGCCGAGGCCGGTCGCGCGCGCCGGTCGCGCCCGTCGTCGGCGGAGGCGACGAGGAGCACGCCGATCGGGACCGCTGCGAGCTGCCAGCGCACGCGTCACAATGGCACGGACTCGCGCCGCGGACAACGCGGGCCAGGCCGAGCCGGTCGGTCACGGAGGTCTTCGGGCGTGCGGGACGGCGGTGAGGGCGACGAGGCCGGGGCGGGCGCGGGCGAGCGGGCCGGGGTGCCGGGGGCCGGCCTCGCCCCCGCCGAGGCGGGCGCGGACGACGCCCGCGTGGCGACGGCCGGGGACGGCGACCGTGCGGGCCGCGACGCCCCGGGGGCGGGCGCGGGTACGCTCGGCGCCGCGACGGCGGACGGAGGCCACGGGGCAGGCCTGGTCGTCGACGCGCCGTTCCCGGGCGAGGCCAGCGCGGCGCGCGCCCACGACGGGGGGCGGCAGGGCCTCGCCTCCGGCGCGCCGGGCGCGAGCCGGG
>JANJTH010000871.1 GCA_024711205.1 Planctomycetota bacterium
GGGGGTGGTTGGCGGCCCGGCCCCGGGCGCCCGGGGGGTCGGGCGCGCCCCCGGGGGCGCGGCCGGCGGGGGGGGGGGGGCCCCCCCCCCCCCCCCCCGCCAGCCGGGCCGTCGAACCTCCCCGCCCCCCTCGTCAGTCGAGCGACGCCACGAACTCGCGGAAGGGGAAGTGCTTCCCCGGGCAGTCGGTGTGGCCGCGGCGCACGTCGCAGTGCGGGCGGATCCCGTCCTTGCCGATCCCGTAGCGCTTCATGAGCGCCTGCGTGAGCCGGCGCAGGCTGTCGAGCTGCGCGCGGGTCGGCGCCGCGCGGTTGAAGTCGCCGACGAGGCAGACCCCGATCCCGAACTCGTTGTAGTGCTTGTTGCCCGCGTGCCCGCCGTCCACGCCCTCGGCCTGCCGGACCCAGCGCGAGCCGACCTCGACCTCGCCCGGCTTCGTGTGCGTGCCGTTGCCGATCACGAAGTGGTAGCCGAGCCCGTTCTGCCACTTCTTCTGGTGCTCGCGCCCGAAGCTCACGGCCCCGCCGGCGTCGGTCGCGCTGTGGTGGATCACGATGTACTTCCAGGGCCGGCGCGCCTGCGAGCGCCAGGCCGCCGGGAGCGTCCCGGGCGCCGCGGCCTGCGGCCGCGCGCTCGCCGGCTGGGGGGCCGCCGCGCCCGGCCGCCAGCCCGAGAGGTCGACGGCCCGCCCGTCGAACAGCCGCTCGTCGTCCCGCACGACCGGCATGGGCGCGAGGCGGAGGTGCTCGGCGAACAGCGCGCGGCACTCGCCGGGCAGGAACAGCACGCCGTCCTTCCAGCGGATCGACGACTTGAGCGGGAACGCGACCCCGTTGATCGTGATCGCGCGGGTGCTCGGCATGACCTCGACGCGGTTCGCGTCGTCCGTGCAGGTCCGCCGGCCCGTCACGAGGTCGATCGAGGTCTCGAGCCCGTGCGACGTCATGAGGTCGTAGAACGCGACCTCGTCGGTCGGGCTGACGTTCGGGTCGGGCGGCGCCTGGGTCGCGGGCGCCGCCATGGGGGCGACCGGCCGGTAGACGAACGGGCGCGGCGCGTCCATGGACGTGCAGCCCGCGAGGAGGGCCGCGGCCGACCCGAGGCCGAAGACGGACGACGTGAAGGCTCGACGCACGGTGCTCTCCTCGGCGCGCGCGGGCGCCGTCACGGGCTCGGGGTCGTCGCGGGCGGGGCGAGCCCGCGCACGTCCTCGTATCGGCACGCGCGGGCGCCGCCCTGCAGCGCCCCCCGCGTCGCCGGGTGCTACGCTGCCGCGCCTCGGTCGCCCGCCGGGCGCGCGGACGCCCGCCCGGGCCCGCGCGCGGGGGGAGCCCATGTCGAGCAGGTCGCGCCACGTCCGCCCGCAGTGCCTCGCGCTCGTCCTGTGTGAGACCGTGATCGAGGACGTGCGCACGCGCAACAAGTCGCTGATCCACCTGTTCAGCGGGATCCTGGGGCCGGCGGCGCCGGTGCGCCACGACCGCATGAGCGTGTTCGCGGCCTTCGCGGGCGGCCGGGGCGACGTCCCGATCTGGCTCCGGCTCTGCGAGGACGCGGCCTACGAGACCGACCTGCTCCGCCTCGGCGGCGACGTCCGGTTCCCCCCCGACGACCCGCAGGCCGTCGTCGAGATCGTGTGGGACATCCGCGGGTTCCAGTTCCCGCGCTTCGGCCGCTACTCGTTCGAGGTCGTCTGCGACGACGTCCCGCTCATGGCGCGGCGGTTCACGGTCACCGAGGCCCCGCCGCTCCCCGCCCAGCCGGCCCCCCCGGACCCGCACGGCGGACCGGAGTAGAGGCCCCGCCGGCGGCGCCGCCTCGCCCGTCGCGTCGCCGTCGCGTCGCACGGCCCCTCCCGGGGCGCGCGGGTCGCGCCCGCCTCGACGTGGCCTCCTGCGGGCCCTCCGGCCGGGCCACCAGCGGCCCCGCCGTCGAGGGGCGCCGCCGCCCGCGGAGCGAGTAGACTCGTGGCCTCGCGGCCGCCCCGGCCGCCCAGAGGTCGGTCCCATGCAGCGCGCGCGCAAGGTCTTCGTGCTCGGCGGGGCGAACACGCCCTTCATCGGCAAGTTCCACCCCGACTTCGTGTGGAAGGGGCACCCGGACTTCGGCAAGAAGGACAACCCCACGCTCGAGGACTACGTGCGCCTCGCCGCCCTCGCCGCGCTCGAGGACGCGGGCGTCCCGCCGAAGGACGTCGAGAAGGGCTACGTCGGCAACTTCGCGGGCGAGCTGTTCTCGTCGCAGGGGCACCTCGGCGCCGTGCTCGCCTCGGCCCACCCGGACCTCGCCTACAAGGCGTTCACGCGGCTCGAGGGGGCCTGCGCGAGCGGCGCGCTCGCGCTCGTGGCCGGCGTCGACGCGATCGCGGCCGGCGCGGACGTCGTCCTCGTCGTGGGCGCCGAGGTCCAGACGACCGTGAACGCCAAGGTCGGCGCCGACTACCTGGCGCGCGCGGCCCACTACCGGACCCAGCGGGCGATCGACCCGTTCACGTTCCCGGCCCTGTTCGCGCGCCGGACGAAGGCCTACACCGAGGCGTTCGGGCTCGAGAGGACCGAGCTCGCGCGCGTCGTCGCGAACGCCTACGCGAACGCGAACCAGAACCCGCAGGCCCACATGAAGGCCGTGAAGATGACCGTCGAGCAGGCGGCCGAGGCGAGCGACAAGAACCCCGCCTTCCTCGAGAACGAGGAGCTCAAGCCCTGGCTCAAGGTGAGCGACTGCTCGCAGGTGAGCGACGGCGGCTCGGCCGTGGTCCTCGTGTCGGAGGCGGCGCTCGCGCGCTACGCGCGGACCGCGGGCGACGCGGTCGAGCTCGTGGGCTACGGGCACGCGACCGGGCCGATCGAGGGCCCGGGCGACCTGACCCGCATGGACGTGACGAAGGCCGCGGCCGACGCCGCCTACGCGGAGGCCGGGCTCGGGCCCGCGGACGTGCAGGTGGCCGAGGTCCACGACTGCTTCGCGATCGCGCAGCTCCTCGCCTGCGAGGCGCTCGGCTTCGCCGGCGGCCCCGGCGGCGCGCGCAAGCTGATCGCCGAGGGCGCCATGGAGCGGACCGGCCGGATCCCCGTGAACACGGGCGGCGGCCTCATGGCCTTCGGCCACCCGGTCGGCGCGACCGGCGTGAAGCAGGCGGTCGAGGTCCGGCGGCAGCTCCTCGGGCGCTGCGGCGGCTACCAGGTGCCCGGGCAGCCGAAGGTCGGCCTCGCCCAGAACATGGGCGGCGACGACCGGACCGCGGTCGTGACGATCTACCGCCGGGCCTGAGCGACGCGCGAGGGCCGCGCCTGGCAGACCGACCCGAGGGAGGTCGTCGAGGCGCGGGCCGAGCGCGGAGCGGAGAGCGTCCGGCCGGCGCCGCGGCCGCGGTTCGCTCAGGTCGCCGCCCCGCGCGCGAGCAGCGCGGCGAGCCGCGCGCGGACCTGCGGCCAGTCGTCGTCGGTCACGGCGTAGACGGCCGTGTCGCGCACGCGCCCGCCGGGCATGACCCGGTGCCGGCGCAGCACGCCCTCGAGCCGGGCGCCCAGGCGCTCGATCGCACGACGCGAGCGGACGTTCAGGGCGTCGGTCCGCAGCTCGACGCGCAGGCAGCCGAGCGCGTCGAAGGCGTGCCCGAGGAGCAGGCGCTTGCAGGCCGTGTTCACGGCGGTCCGCTGGGCCCGGGCGGCGTACCAGGTGTGCCCGACCTCGAGCCGGCGATCGGCGGGCGACGCCGCGAACAGGCGCGTGCTGCCCACGACGTCGCCCGCGGGCAGGGCGCGCACGGCGAAGGGCAGGGCGCCCTCGCCGGCCCGCTGCGCCAGCGCGACCTCGACCCAGGCCAGGACGGCCTCGGGCGCCGGCACCGTGGTCCACGGCGCCTCCCAGACGCGGCCGTCGGCGACCGCCGCGGCCAGGTCGGGCGCGTGGTCGGCGCGGAGCGGCTCCAGGACCACGTGCGCGTCCGCGAGCGTGACGGGCCCGAGCCAGGGCGCGGGCAGGGGCGCGGGGTCGGACATCGCCGGGATCATGGCCTTGGGCCTCCCGCGGCGCACGCGCCCGCTGCGCACGCGACCCAGGGCGCCTGGCCGCGCAAGCGGGCGGACGCCGCACGCGGGTTGCGGCCGCGCGCGCCCCAGCGGACGCTCGACCCGCGTCGGCGCACGGGCCGGGCCCTCGCGGGCCGGCCTCTGGCAGCCCGGCCCCTCGCGGACCGGCCTCTGGCTGGACGGCCCCTCGCGGGCCGGCCTCTGGCGGCCCGGCCTCTGGCGGCCCGGCCTGTCGCGGGAAGTCCGGCGCGAACGGAGGCGGCCCATGGCGACCCGCGAGCACCCGACGACGCTGGCTCCCGGGAGGTCGACGGCGTGGCCCCGGCCCCGTGCGCCGCGGAGCCGCGCCCCCGAGGCGCTGACGTGGTGGGTGGCGCTCGCCGTGGCGGCGCTCGGCGGAGGGGGCGCCTGCGCGCAAGCGGCCCGCGCGCAGGACCCCGAGCCGGCGCTCGTGGCGCGCGGCTTCGCGCCCGGGCGCGAGCGGCCATTCCTCGTCGACGTCGACGGCGACGGCTGGGCCGACCTGCTCACGTTCGCGGGCGGCGACGCGGGGCACGTGTGGGTCGCGCCGAACGTCACGGGCCAGCGCTGCGCGGCCGGGCAGCTCCGCGTGAGCGGCTTCGGCGTGCGCGGCGCGCCCGTCGTCGCCGCGGACCTCGACGGCGACGGTCGCGCCGACGTGGCGACGATCCAGAGCGACGGGTCCGTGCTCGTCGGCCGCTCCGAGGCTGGCCCCGACGGCCGCCGGACCTTCGCGCTCGAGCCGTGGCCCGTCGCGGCGCCGAAGGGCGTCGGCGACGCCGCGGCCGCCGTCGCGTCGACGACGGCGCTCGCCGAGGCCGCCCGGGCCCCCGGCGCGCGCCTCGTCGCGCTCGCGGCGCCCGACGGCTTCCCCGACCTGCTCCTCCTGCCCCCGGGCGAGGCCCCGGGCGCTGCGCTCCGCCTCGCGAACCGCGGGCTGCGCGCGCTCGAGGGCCCGTCCGTGTGGGGGCAGGCGCCCGGCGACGCACTCGCGGGCGACCTCGACGGCGACGGCGCGGGCGACCTGGCCTGGCTCCGGGACGGCGTCGTGTGGGTCCTGCGTGGGCGGCCCGACGGCGCGGGCGCCGCGGGGGCGCCCGAGGCCTGGGCGAGCGGCGTCGCGGGCCCGCTCCTCGCCGCGGGCGACACCGACGGCGACGGTCGTGACGACCTCGTGGCGCGCGGGGCCTGGCTCGCGAGCCACGGGGCGGGCTTCGTGGCCGTCCCGGACGCGCGGCTCAGACCGCCCGCGGGCAGCGTCTGCGACGTGGGCGACTTCGACGGCGACGGGTTCGGCGACCTCGCCTGGTTCGAGCGCCGCGGCGAGGCGCGCGTGCGCGTCGTGCGCGCGCTCCCGCGCGTGTTCGGGCCCGCCGAGGCCTGGGCCCCGCTCGACCTCGGTCCGGGGTCGCTCGCGGCCGTCCCGCCCCTGGCCGGCCCGACCCTGGCGGGCTCGACCGCCCGGCCCGCCGAGGCCCCGGACGCGGCCGGCGCCGGCGCGGAGCCCGACGCCGAGACGCTCGACGACCCCGACGCACCCGACGCCGCCGGCGACCGCGCCGCCCCCGCGGGCGGCCCGGGGGAGCCCGAGGTCCGGGGCCCCGCGGGTGCCCGGGTCCCGGCGGACTCAGCGATCGCCGAAGTTGGCGGCCCCGCCGAAGTCGGCGGCCCCGCCGAAGGTGCGGGCGTCGCCGTGGTCGGCGCGTGGATCGTGCGCCACGACGGGCGGCTCGGCGCCCGGCTCGAGGGCCCGGCGCCCGCGCTGCCCGGGGGCGCGCGGCGCCTCGCCCTCGGCGACGTCGACGGCGACGGCGCGCCCGACCTCGTGGTCGAGCACGCGGGCGGCCGGCTCTCGTGGGCGCGAGGCGCCTCGGGCGGGCGCTTCGGGCCCTTCGTCGCGTGGGCCGAAGGACTCGTCGGCCCGTGGGCGCTCGCGCCCCTCGCCCGCGCCGGAGACGGCCCCCCGCGCGACGCCGCCGCGGGGGGCGCGACGCGCGGAGCCGTCGGCGTCGTGACCGCGCGGCGCCTCCTCGCCTGGCGGGACGGCCGGGCCTGGGAGCGCGACCTGGCGCCGCTCGACGCGCCGGTGTCCGGTGCGCCCGGGGCGCCGGACGTCGCGCCGCCCCGGGCCCCGGGCGCGAAGGCGACCGGCGCGAGCGAGGACCGGCTCGTCGCGCTGTTCGTGGGCGACGTCGACGGCGACGGGGCCCCCGACCTCCTGGGCCAGCGCAGCGACGGCGCGCTCGTCCTCGCGCGCGGCGTCGCCGCGGCGCCCGGGCCCCGCGCCCCCGGCGACGGCGCGACGG
>JANJTH010000158.1 GCA_024711205.1 Planctomycetota bacterium
CTTGCCCTTGCCCTTGCCCTTGCCCTCCCTCGTCCTTCTTCCCCTTCTTCCTCTTCCTCCCCCACGCCCAGCCCCCCCCCGCCTCGTCACCTCCTCCGCCGCGCGCGCCTTGCCGCCCACCGCTCGAGGGCCGTGGCCCGGCTCACCGGCACACCCGGTACGTGCGCCCCGCGGGCCAGGAGGTCGGCGACCGTCTCGATCCCGGCGGCCCGGAGCCGCCCCACCGTCGCCGTGCCGATCCCGGGGACCTCGAGGATCGCCTCGCGGACGGAGACCTCGCCGCCGGGCTGACGCGGCGCGCCTTCGCCGATCCGGACCGGTGCCAGCGTGCGCTCGAGGAGCCCGGTCGCCTGGAGCCTTGCCACCTCGACGACGAGGTCCGGCGGGGCCTCCGCGATGTTCAGCTCCGGCTCCGGCTCCGGCTCCGGCTCCGGCTCCGGCTCCGGCTCCGGCTCCGGCTCCGGCTCCGGCTCCTCCGCGACCGCGCTGCGAACGCGCGTCGCCGTCGGCAAGAGGAGTCCGGCCGCCGCTTGCCTGCGGTGGAACTCGCTGAGCACCGTGAGCCGCACGGTCGTCGGCCAGTCCTCGAGCTGCCAGGCGAGGAGCTGGCCGACGCACGCGGCCAGGAGGAAGCAGACGATCCCCGCCAGGTCCCAGCCCCAGGCGAGGCACCCGACCGTCGCGAAGGCGAGCGCGAGCGCCACCCCGAGGTGGCCGAGCACGAGGGGCCAGAAGTAGGGGACGACCGTGTAGGGCGCATCGCCGATGTCCAGGCGCTGCGCGCAGCCGGCGCAGCGCTCCTTCGCGTGGACGCACAGCCGGTGCATGCGCGTCCCGTCGTGAGGGCAGGCGACGGCGTGCTCCGGCTCGAGCGCGCCGTGGCACCACGGGCAACGCCAGCGCGGCGTGATCCCCCTCGCGCCCGCGCCCTCGTCGTCGGCCTCGGCCCGCATGGACCCTCCCTTGCCGAGGGACGCGCCCGAGGCCCCGGCCCTGACGCCGGGCGGGCGCCTCCACCGGGTCAGGCCGCGCGCGTTGGGCGGGTCGGACCGAGCGCGTCCTCGCGTCAGGGACGCGACCCTCCGTTCGTCCTCCCGGTGACCCCGCGGAGAGGCCCGGCGCAACGCACGCGGCCTGAGGGGGTGAGGCGAGCGGTCGGCCGAGGGCCGGGGCTCGTCGGCGGGAGGGGCACATGGCGCATCCATGGGAGCGGCGGCGGCGGCGGCGGCGAGCGCTGGCGAAGGACCCGACGACATACAAGGTCGGAGACTGCGTGCGCGTGACCGGGAACTCCAACCACAACGACTACGAGATCGGCGAGATCGTCGAGATCTTGCAGCTCGGGGTCGGCTCAGCCGTCTGCCGGCGGCCCGACGGCTCGATCGGGAACAACCTCTCGTTCGACGACTGCGAGCCCGTCGAGGTGGTCGGCTGGCGCCTCCTCGAGCAGACGCTGCCTCGCGAGATCGCGCGCTACCTCTCGGCCTTCGAGGGGATCGAGCGGACGCGGCTCCGCGCCGAGGTCGCCGACGCGATCCTCGCGGCCTTGCCGGCCGACGAGCTCGTGCGCGAGATCCTCGCCCACTCCGGCTCGAGCGCGACGTCGCCGTCGTCGTCGGCCCGGGACGACGAGGGGGGCGACGAGGACGGCGAAGACGACGACGGCGACATGGACGAGGAGGGGGTCGCGTGAGGCAGCTCAGGGTGGGTCAGCGGGTACGCGTGCTGCGGGCCGGTCCCGAAGATGGCGTGTGCGCGGGCGAGGTCCACGTGATCGACCGGATCGACGCCTCGGACGACACGCTCCTGCTCCGGCTGCCGAGCGGACGGACGAGCGGCTGGATCAGCTTCGACGCGGTGCAGGGCGTGGGCACGATCGGCTGGAGCCTGCTCGCGCCGCTCCTGCCCGACGAGACGCGCCGGCTGCTCGAGGCGTTCGACGGGATCGAGGCGATCGAGCTCAACGAGCGCGTGAAGGCCCGGATCCTCCTGGCGCGCGGGCCGCGCGAGCTCCAGCGCCTGATCATGCAGCAGGTGGACCAGGCCGGGCGCGCGGAGGACTGAGGCGGGCGGGGGGGAAGGAGAAGAGGGGAGGAGGGAGAAGAGGGAAGAGGGGAGAGAAGAGGGAGGGAAAGGGCAAGGGCAAGGAAGGCAGGAGGCGGTCGCGGGGTCGCGGGCGCCGGAGCGAGAAGAGCTCCGCTGGCGGCGGGGCGAGGGGGGGAAGTGCTGTTCGACGCGACGCAGGTGCGCAGGGTCATGCTCTCGGGGTTCCCGCTCGGCGGCTGCGACGACGTCGTGGCCCAGCTCCGCCAGGGCGGGGTCCGCGTCGTGAGCCTGCTGGCGGACGCCGACGCGGTCGTCGTCCCCGACGACGCGAACGGGCGCGGGCGCGCGGCGGTGGGGGACGTCGGGCTCCCGGTCGTGGCGCTGCGCGAGGTCCTGGCGCGCGCGGGCGGCGCGACGGCGTGCCGCGAGCCGGTCGGGGACGCCGCGGGCGGCGTGCGGATCTGCGACGTCGTGCTCCCGCGCGCCGAGGCCCGCGACACCGCGCTCGTCCCCGACGCGGCGCAGTTCCGCGGGGTGTGCTTCGACCGGGCCTTCCTGCTCCTGGCCCGCACGGTGGCCCGCTGCCTGCGCGACGCGCTCCCCTGCCTGATCGAGGGGCCGACCGCGACCGCCAAGACGACCACGGTCCAGTGGGTCGCCGCGGTGACGGGGCACCCCGTGGCGCGCCTCAACCTCTCGGGGCAGTCCGAGACGGGCGAGCTCGTGGGGCGGTTCGTGCCGGACGACCGGCCGGACGCGGCCGCCACGTGGCGGTTCCAGCCGGGCGTCGTCCCCCGGGCCATGGAGCGCGGGTGGCTCGTGCTCCTCGACGAGGTGAACCTGGCCGAGCCGCAGGTGATCGAGCGCCTCAACTCGGCGCTCGAGCGCCCGCCCACGCTCGTCCTGTCCGAGCACGACCACCGCGTCTACGGCAGCGGCGGGCAGCCCGTCGCGGCGGGGTTCCGGCTGGTCGCGACGATGAACCCGGCCGAGTACAGCGGCCGGAGCGTCCTCTCGCCCTCGTTCCGCGACCGCTGGGTCGTGACCTGCCGCGCGGAGGCGCCCGACGAGCAGAGCGTGCGGCAGCTCGTCCACTTCCTCCTGACCGGCGAGCAGCCCCACGTCGTCCTCCCGTTCGGGGCCTTCCAGGCGGCGCCCGTGGCGCCGCTCCACCCCGGGCTCGCGCCGGCGCTCGAGCTGGCCGCGCCGCTCGCGCGCCTCCACTGCACGCTCTCCGACGCGCGGCTCGGGCGGCGGCGGCGCGAGCGCCCGACGTTCACGCGGCGCGGGCTGCTCGCCGCGCTCGAGCAGGCGGCGTGCGAGGCCGCCCACGGGCGCGACCCGCGGCTCGCGCTCGTCGAGGCGGTCCACGCGACCTACGTCGAGCGCCTGGCCGATCAGGCGGACCGCGACGCCGTGCGCGCGACCATGCGGGCCGTCCAGTTCGACTGAGCCGCCCCGCGCGAGGAGGATCCCCGTGGCGATCGTCGAGCCCCCGGCGCGGCACCGCGCCCTGTTCGCCGAGCTGGCGTCCCTCGCCGGCTGCTTCGCGGGCGACTGGCCGGGCGGCGTCCGGCTCGAGCTCGACGACGAGGCCGAGACCTGGAGCTTCCGGGTCCTCGAGGGCACGATCCGGGCCGACCTGACCTCGTTCGACGCGCACGAGCCCGACGCGCTGCGCGCGTTCCTCCTCCACGAGGCCGCGCACGCCTGCCAGACGCTCGCGGTGGCCTTCGTGCCCCTGCCCGAGCTGCGCGCGGCCATGCCGCTCCACCAGGTCCTCGAGGACGCGCGGATCGAGGCCTGGCTGCGCGCCCGGTTCCCGGGCGCGGCCCCCTGGATCGAGCGCATGAACGCCAGGATCGCGGCCGGCTGGGACCTGGCCGAGCTCGCGGCCCGGCCGCTCCCGGCGGCGTTCCTCTCGGCCCTCGCCGCGCGGCAGATCTTCGGGGTCGACGTGCCGGGCCTCCCGCCGCGGGTCTCGCGCGCGCTCGAGCGGGTCGAGCCGCACGCGCGCGCGCTCCGCGCCATGCACCCCGAGGCCCTGGGGTTCGCCGCAGCGGCCCCCGCCCGCTGGCCCGCGGTCCTGGGCGCCCGCGCGTGGCGGCCCGACGTGACGTGGGGGACGGTCCCCGCGCGGGTAGCCGCCGTCGCCGCGTGGGACCTCATGCAGGCCAGGATCGCGCCGGAGTTCGACGCGCTGTGCCAAGAGGCCGGGCTGCGCCCGGGCACGTGCGAGGCCGAGCGGGCGCTCGCCGAGGCGCTCCGCGCGCTCGGCCTCGCGCTCCACACCCTCGAGCGCCTCCTCGCGGCCACGGCCACGGGCCAGGCCTGCGCGCGCCCCGCGCGCGCCCCCTCGCTCGCGGCCGGGCGGGGCGGCGGGCCGCCCCGCGGGCGGC
>JANJTH010000227.1 GCA_024711205.1 Planctomycetota bacterium
CACGCGGTGCTCGGGGTGCGTGAGGTTCACGAGCCCCTCGCCGAACAGCACCTCGACCTTCGCCTGCGTGACCCTGGGCTCGCCCCGCCAGATCCACTCGGCCACGCCTCCACCCTGGCGGATCGGCAGCGGGAGGTCGCGGGGCACCGCGCGCAGGACGGCGAACGCCTCGACGAGGTTCGACTTGCCCGAGCCGTTCGGCCCGATCAGGACGTTGAGCGGCTCCAGGTCCAGGGCCGTCGGCCCTGGGCCATAGGAGAGGAAGTCCGTCAGCTCGACGCGGGCAAACATGCTCGGGCTCCGTCGTGGACGATACCCGGCCGGACCGGGGAGTACGGCCTCGTCGGTGGGTCCTGGCGCGGAAGAGCGCGCTCAGGGCCGGGCCCGTCGAGTGCCGGAGCCGGTGTGGGCGCAGGTCACCCTCGACACGCGCGGGGCCGCTCAGGTGCATGTCCGCGAAGCTCCCCTCGGACACGAGCTGCTCGGCGAGCGCCGGGTTCGACTTGGGCTTCGTGGCTTCCAGGGCGATCGGCGCCAAGGTGGAAGCCCGTGGCGCCCTTGCCGCAGCCGGCGAGGGCCAGCGCGAGGCGCGGCGAGGATGCGGGAGCGAGCACGGGGCGACCTCTCGACGAGGCTCGTTCCGGGGCGACGAGGGGCCTCGCGTCCCCGCCGCGCCGGCGCGCGCCCTACCGCGCGGGCTTGCGCGGGGGCTGGCTCACGGCCGGGGCGCCCGGCGGGCGAGCGGCCGCGGGCCGCACGACCGGGCGGGCGCCGGGGCCCGCCTGCGGGGGCGGGGCGCCCTGGGCGTGCCGGGCCGTGTGCTCGGCGCGGCGGCGGGCCGCGCCGGTCTGGGCGCCGCGGTGGCCCTTCGTGAGCCGGAGGACCTCCTCGAACGAGGTCAGGCCGGCCCACATCTTGGCGCAGCCGTCGTCCCAGAGCGAGATCATGCCCGTGCGCGCCGCGACCTCGCCCAGCACGTCGGGGGTCGCCCCCCCGTAGATCGCGCGCTTGAGCGGCTCGGTCATGGGGAGGAACTCGAGGATCGGGGTCCGGCCGTCGTAGCCGTCGCGGCTGCAGCTCTTGCAGCCCTCGGCCTTGTAGATCGGGCGGTTGCTCCCGGTCATCTGGATCACGGGCTCGGGCGGCTGCACGCTCCGCCGGCACCTCTCGCACAGCTTGCGGGCGAACCGCTGCGAGATCACCGAGCGCAGCGCGTAGGCGATCGCGTAGGGCGGGATCCCCATGTCGACGAGGCGCACGACCGTGCCGACCGCGTCGTTCGTGTGGAGCGTCGAGAGCACGAGGTGGCCCGTCATGGCCGCCTCGACCGCGATCTCGCCCGTCTCGTGGTCGCGGATCTCGCCCACGAGGATCACGTCGGGGTCCTGGCGGAGGAGCGCGCGGAGCACGCGCGGGAACGTGAGCCCCGCCTCGTGGTTCACCTGCGTCTGGGTGATCCCCGGCACGTCGTACTCGACCGGGTCCTCGACCGTCTGGATGTTGATCTCGGGCCGGTTGATCGTGTTGAGCACCGCGTAGAGGCTCGTCGTCTTGCCGCTGCCCGTCGGGCCCACGTGCAGGAGGAGGCCGGTCGGGCTCGCCACGAGCGGCTTGTAGGCCGCGAGCATGGCCTTCGTGAAGCCCAGGTCCTCGAGCGTCATGCCGAGCTTCGAGCTGTCGATCAGGCGCAGGACGACCTTCTCGCCGCCCAGGCACGGGTTCGTCGACAGGCGCAGGTCGAGCCCGCTCCGCCCGCCGCCCGAGCTCGAGAACTTGATCCGGCCGTCGAGCGGCACACCGCGCTCGTTCACGTCGAGCCCGGCCATGACCTTGAGCCGCGCGATCACCTTGCGCCCGTCGGGGACGACCTCGATCGTGCGGAGGTCGCCGTCGACGCGCATGCGCACGCGGACCTTGTCGTCCTTGTCCGGCTCGAAGTGAATGTCGCTCGCCCCGCGCTCGTGGGCGGACTCGATCCACTGGTTGACCATCAGCTCGACGCTCACGGACCCCCCTCGCGCGCGAACGCCGGGGCCGCCGGCCCCTCGACGCAGCGCATGGCGACCTCGGCGCGGGCGTCCCCGCCCGCCCGGTCGGCGTAAGACACCTCGACGCGGACCTCGTCGCCCGGGGCCAGCGGCCCCACGCCCTCGGGCGTCCCGGTCAGGACCAGGTCCCCGCGCGACAGGCGCAGGAACCCGTGCACCCAGCGCAGGAGGTCGCGGAGGGGGAACAGGAGCACGCCGGTGTGCCCGTCCTGGACCTTCGCGCCGTTCTTCCACGTGCGGACCGTCACGTCGGCCGGGTCGCGCGGCGGCGCGGCGAGGTCGCCCACGACGCAGGCCTGCGCGAAGCCCTTCGCGCGCACCCACTGCGGCTCGGCCTTCTGGAGGTCGCGGTCCGACAGGTCGAGCGCGGCGGCGACGGCGGCGACGGCCTCCCACGGGTCGGCCGGGAGCGGCGGCGTCCCGGGCCCCAGGTCGCGCCCGAGCACGAGCGCCAGCTCGCCCTCGTAGTCGACGCGCGTCGGCCCGTCGGCCCAGCGCGGCAGCGCGACCTCGCCGCCGCGGCACAGGCTGCCGACGGGCTTCCAGAAGAGCAGCGGCGACTTCGGCGCCGCGTGGCCGAGCTCGGCCGCGTGCGCCGCGTAGTTGCGGCCCACGCACAGGACGTGGCGGGGCGGAGGGAGGTCGATCACGGGGCCTCGCGGAGGGAGCCGCCGGATCCTACCCGCCCTCCCGCCCGCCGCCCGGCCGTCCGTTTACGCTCCGGGCATGATCGTCCCGCTCACGGCGCTCGCGGCGCTCCTGCCGTCGGTCCTGCTCGTGTGGTTCTTCCACCGGCACGACGCGCACCCCGAGCCGTCGCGCGTGCTGTGGGCCACGTTCGGGCTGGGCGTCCTCACGGTCTTCCCGGTGCTCGTCGTCGCGCTCCCGGTCCAGGCGGGGCTCGAGCAGCTCGCGCTCGGGCCCTGGACCCGGGGGACCCTCGACGCGTTCCTGTGCGCGGCGCTCCCCGAGGAGGCGTTCAAGCTGCTCGTCCTCTTCGCCTACGCGGCGCGCCACCGGGCCTTCGACGAGCCCATGGACGGCGTCGTCTACGGCGTCGTCGCGTCGCTCGGGTTCGCGACCTTCGAGAACGTGCTCTACACGGCCGACGGCGGGCTCGTCGTGGCGACGCTGCGGGCCTTCACGGCGGTCCCCATGCACGCGCTGTGCGGCGCGGTCATGGGCTACTACGTGGGTCGCTGGCGCTTCCCCGCCGAGACGGGCGGCGGCCCGGGCAGCCTCGTCGCCGCCTACGCCTGGCCGACCCTGTTCCACGGGCTCTACGACGCGCCGCTCCTCGCGCTCAAGCCGATCGCGGCCGGCCTCGAGGGCCGCGACCCGACCGCGGGCGAGCTGCTGGCCGTGCTCGCGGCCGCGGGGTTCGCCCTCGCCGTGCTCGCGACGCTGGCCGTCGTCGGGCTCGTGCTCCTCGCGCGCGCGCGGCGGCAGCAGCGGGACGCGCTCGCGCGAGGGCGCCTCGAGCCCCTGATCCCGGTCCTGCCCGACCTGGGGCCGGCCGGCCCCGCGGGCGCGGCCCCGAGGGCCGTGGCCCCGCTGGCCCCGCTGCCGGGGAACGCGCCCGGGGCGGGCGTGTCGTGCCTGCTCCTGCTCGTGGGCGGGGGGCTCGTGAGCCTCGCGGGCGTGTTCGCGCTCGTGGGCGCGTTCGCCCTCGTCGCCCCCGACCTGCCCGCCGACGAGCGCCGCGACGTGCTCCTCGGCGCCGTCGTGCTCGCGACGCCGACGCTCCTGCTCGGGCTGGGGGCGTTCGTGTGGGGCGCCCGGCGCCTGCCGCGCCCGGCGCCCCGGCGCAGCCGGTTCGGCGCGGAGGGTTGAGCGGGTGAAGGCGTTCGGGCCGTACCGCGTCGTGCGCGAGATCGGCCGCGGCGGCATGGGCGCGGTCTGGCTGGCCGAACGCGACGACGGCGCCTACCTGCAGCAGGCCGCGGTCAAGCTGATGCGCCCCGGCTGGCGCGACGACGAACTGCTGCGCCGCTTCCGCGCCGAACGCCAGATCCTGGCCGCACTGAACCATCCGAACATCGCACGCTTGCTCGACGGCGGCATGGTCGAGGAATCGCCCTTCCTGGTGCTCGAATACGTCGATGGCGAACCGATCCAGCACTGGTGCGAGCAACATCGCCTCGATCTCGACGCACGCCTGCGCCTGATGCTGACGGTCTGCGACGCGGTCGCCCACGCGCATCGCCGCCTGGTCGTGCACCGCGACCTGAAGCCGTCGAACATCCTGGTCGACCGCGAGGGCCAGGTGAAGCTGCTCGACTTCGGCATCGCCAAGCTGCTCGAAGGCGACGGCGGCCGCGAGATCTCGGCGATCCGCATGTTCACGCCCGACTATGCCGCGCCGGAACAAGTGCGCGGCGATGTCGCGACCACTGGCGTCGACGTGTATGCGCTCGGCCTGCTGCTGTACGAACTGCTGACCGGCCGCCGCCCGTATGGGCAGACGGCCTCGACCCCGGCCGCCTACGAGCAGGCGATCCTGACCCAGGAACCGGAGGCGCCCTCGCGCGCATTGACCCAGGCGGCGCCGAGCGCGATCGCGCACGTCGGCGTGCTGGATGCGAACGCGCTGCGCCGGCGCCTGCGCGGCGATCTCGACGCCATCGTGCTGAAGGCCCTGCGCAAGAAGCCCGAGGACCGCTACGCCTCGGTCGAGGCCCTGGCCGAGGACCTGCGCCGCCATCTCGACAAGCAGCCGGTCGCGGCGCG
This sequence comes from Planctomycetota bacterium, assembly GCA_024711205.1. Taxonomy (GTDB): domain Bacteria; phylum Planctomycetota; class J058; order J058; family J058; genus JANJTH01. The sequence goes on from JANJTH010000227.1 coordinate 4,779, forward strand.
ACGCGGCCGCTGGCGTTACCGCGCGACGCGTTTCCTGCAGCGGCATGCGCTCGCAACCGCGCTCGCCACGCTCGCCCTGCTCTCGCTCGTCGGCGGACTGGCCGCGGCGTTGTGGCAGGCCGAGCAGGCGCGGCTTGAACGCGACCTTGCGCGGCGCGAGGCGCTGAAATCCTCGCGCGCACTCGAGTTCCTGACCTCCGTGTTCGAGTTCGCCGATCCGAACGCGAATCTCGGCCGCGACGTGAGCGCCGTCGAACTGCTGAAACGCGGCGCCGAAACGCTGCCCCTGCAACTCGACGACGAACCCGATGTGCGCGCCGCGCTGTTCGATGCCCTGGGCAGCGCCAATCTTGGACTCGGCGAGGCGCAGGCCGCGCACGATCTGTATGCGAATTCGCTGGATGCGGCGCGCCGCAGCGGCGACCCGGTGGTCATCGGCCAGGCCTTGATCGCGCTCGGTGCCGCGAAGACACGCCTCGGCGACATCGCCGCGTCCGAACAGCTGGCGCAGGAGGCCTCGGCACTCGTGCTGCCCGACGACGCCCGCGGCGATGCCGTGCGTGCGCAGATCGACCTGCGACGCGCGAACCAGGCACTCAGCCGATCCGAATACGACGCCGCCGAACCGCTGTTCCGTCGCGGCATGGCGACGTTCGAGCGGCTGCATGGCCATCCCGATCCGGACGCGGCGATCCCGTTCGCGTCGCTGCTGCATGCGACCGGTCGCGCCGACGAGGCCGAGGGCGTGCTGCGCGCGGCGTTGGCGCAAGTGCAACGCGACACCCCGCCGATCCATCCTGGGCGCGCGGCGCTCTCGGCGCAACTGGCGACCAACTACATGCGCCGCCAGCGTCCCGAATCGGCCGAACCGCTGTTCCGCGACGCACTGCGTATCAAGACCGCGATCTATGGCGACGATCATCCCTCGCTGGACGTGACCCGCCACAACCTCGCGCGTTGCCTGACCGACCTCGGCCGCTGGGATGACGCCGAGACGATCTATCGCGACGTGATCGCGGCCCAGATGCAGCGTTATGGCCAGGCCCATCCCAGCGTCGCGGCAAGCCAGGCCGGCCTCGCCCGGGTATTGCTCGACAGCGA
>JANJTH010000233.1 GCA_024711205.1 Planctomycetota bacterium
CCCCCCCCCCCCCCCCCCCCGCCCGCCCGGCCCCCCCCGCCCCCGCCCGCCCCCCCGCCGGCGGGCCCCACTCCCGGCGGGTCCCCGCGCGGCCCCCCCCCCCCCCCCCCCCCACCCCGGGATAGACTCGCGGGCGGCCGCGGGCGCGGCCGCAGCAGGAGGGCGTCGTCGTGAGCACCTCGGTCGAGCCGTCCCGTCCGGCGCGCGAGCCGCAGCCGGCGCCCCCGTCGGGCCTCGGCGCCGAGCGGGCGGCGGCGCCGGGGCTCGGGGCCGACGAGGGGCCGGCGCCGGACCCGCGCGACCCCAAGCACTACGTCAACCGCGAGGTGAGCCTGCTCGCCTTCACGGCGCGCGTGCTCGAGCAGGCCAAGTCGACCACCGTGCCGCTCCTCGAGCGGCTGCGGTTCCTCACGATCTCGAGCACGAACCTCGACGAGTTCTTCGAGATCCGCGTGGGCGGCCTCCAGCAGCAGATCGCGCTCGGCGTGGCCCAGGCCGGGCCCGACGGGCTCGCGCCCCAGGGCACGCTCGACGCCGTCAGCGAGGCCGCCCACCGGCTCGTCCTCGAGCAGTACCGGGTGCTCCAGGAGGAGCTGCTCCCGGCGCTCGAGGCCGAGCGGATCCGGATCCTCCGCCGCCAGGAGTGGACGCAGGCGCAGCAGCGCTGGATCCGCGACTACTTCGCGCGCGAGGTCCTGCCGATCCTCACGCCGGTCGGGCTCGACCCGGCGCACCCGTTCCCGCGCGTCCTCAACAAGTCCCTCAACTTCATCGTCTCGCTCGAGGGCGAGGACGCCTTCGAGCGGTCGAGCGGCACGGCGGTCGTGCAGGTCCCGCGCCTCCTGCCCCGCCTGATCACGCTGCCCCCGGGCGTCGCCGAGGGGCCGACCGACTTCGTGCTCCTCTCGTCGGTGATCCACGCCCACATGGACGAGCTGTTCCCGGGCATGACGATCACCGGGTGCTACCAGTTCCGCCTGACGCGCAACAGCGACCTGTGGGTCGACGAGGAGGAGGTCGACGACCTGCTCCACGCGCTCAAGGGCGAGCTCCCGCGCCGCAACTTCGGGGACGCCGTCCGGCTCGAGATGGCGGCCAACAGCTCGCCGCTCGTGGCCGACTTCCTGCTCGGGCAGTTCGGGCTCCGCCCGCGCGACCTCTACCGCGTCGACGGCCCGGTCAACCTGCACCGCCTCGTCGCGCTCTACGACCTCGTCCACCGCCCGGACCTGAAGTACCCGCCCTTCACGCCGGCGGCGCCGCGCGGGCTCGCGCAGGCGGCCGACCCGTTCGAGTGGATCCGCCGGGGCGACGTGCTCCTGCTCCACCCGTTCCAGACCTTCTCGCCCGTGATCGAGCTCGTGCGCCAGGCCGCGAGCGACCCGCACGTGCTCGCGATCAAGATGACCCTCTACCGCATGGGCGCGCAGTCGCCCGTCGCGGCCGCGCTCGTCGAGGCCGCGCGCGCCGGCAAGGAGGTCACGGCGGTCATCGAGCTGCGCGCGCGCTTCGACGAGGCCACGAACATCGACCTCGCCACGCGCCTGCAGGAGGCCGGCGCGAAGGTGGCCTACGGGATCGTCGGGTTCAAGGCGCACGCGAAGATGCTGCTCGTGGTCCGCCGCGAGGGCGGGGCGCTCCGCCGCTACGTCCACCTCGGCACGGGCAACTACCACACGGGGACCGCGCGGCACTACACGGACGTCGGGCTGCTCACGGCCGACGAGCAGCTCGGGGAGGACGTGCACGGGCTGTTCCAGCTCATGACCGGCCTCGGGCGCGTCTCGCCGCTCAGGAAGCTCCTCCAGTCGCCCTTCAGCCTCCACGACCGGCTCCTCGAGCTGATCGAGGCCGAGGCGGCCGAGGCCCGGGCGGGCCGCCCGTCGCGGATCGTCGCGAAGATGAACGCGCTCACCGAGCCGCGCCTGATCGAGGCCCTCTACCGGGCCTCGTGCGCGGGCGTCGAGGTCGACCTGATCGTGCGCGGGATCTGCTGCCTCCGGCCCGGGGTGCCCCGGCTCTCCGAGCGGATCCGCGTCCGCTCGATCGTCGGCCGGTTCCTCGAGCACAGCCGGATCTACTACTTCCTGGCCGGCGGCCAGGAGCGGGTGTGGTGCTCGAGCGCCGACTGGATGCAGCGGAGCTTCTTCCGTCGGGTCGAGGTCGCCTTCCCGATCGAGGACCCCGCGCTCCGCGCCCAGCTCCTCCAGGACGCGCTCTGGCCGTACCTCGAGGACGACGCGCAGGCCTGGCTCATGGAGGCCGACGGCACCTACGTCCGCCGCGCGCCCGGCCCCGACGGGCCCCGCAGCGCGCAGGAGCTGCTCCTCGCCCGCCTCGCGGGCGGCGCGGCCCCGAAGCCCTCGACCTGACCCCGGGGGGCCGCGCCCCTGGCCTCGCGGGGCCGGCGCCGCTATGTTCCTGGGCATGGCCCTCGACTCCTGCAACGTCCACACCGGGGTGCGCGCGACGCGGCGCTGCGCCGCCTGCAACAAGCCGCTCTGCAAGGAGTGCCAGGACTTCGACGGGTGCTGCTCGGAGCGCTGCGCGGCCGCGAACAAGCGGTTCGCGACGTCGCGCATCCCGCCCAAGCCCGGGCGCTCGCCCTGGCAGGGGGTCGCGACGCTGGCCGTCCTCGCGGTCGCGGCCTACTTCGCGGCCAAGCACTTCGGCCTGCTCGGCTAGGGGGCGCCGTGGTCGAGCCGGCCGAGCGGGTGTTCGTCTACATCCGCATGCGCGTGGGCGACCACGTCGTGTGCCGGACGAAGATCCGCGAGCTGGCCGGGCTCGGGACGCTCCTCGCGGACCTCATGCGGACGACCCTGGCGCAGGGCCTCGACCTGCCCGAGGGGGCCCTCGACGAGCCGTGCGAGGCGCCGGTCATGGAGTACGTGTGCGCGAGCACGGGGCGCCCGCTGATCGCGTTCCGGGTCGACCTCGACCGGCAGGCGCAGGTGATCGAGGGCACGATCCCCGCGGCCTACCGCCGCCGCATGCTCGACCCCGAGGCGAGCGCCTACTCGCCCGAGCGGTTCGTCGAGCGCGCGGCCCCCGACCTGGCGGCGCCCCAGCGCGAGGCGCTGGCCGGGTGGCTGGCGCGCCCGCGCCACGACCTCCTGGGCCTGATCCGGGGCGCGATCGACGACGACGGGCGGTTCGAGGTCGTCCTCCCGCTCCGCGACGACGGCGAGGGCGAGGCGTGACCGCGCGCCGCGCGGCGGGGGCCCGGCGCGGGCCGCGGGCGGGGCCGTGAGCACGACCGTCCTCGTGCAGGAGCCGGAGCGCGGGCAAACGCACGCGTGCCCGACCTGGGTGCCCGTCCTCGTCGGGCGCGACCCCGAGCGCTGCAAGATCGCGATCAAGGACCCGTCCGTCTCGCGCGCCCACTGCGAGCTCTACGCCGAGATGGACGGGCGGCTCCGGGTCAAGAACCTGGGCAAGCACGGGACCTGGATCGGCGAGGCGCGCGTCGAGGACACCGCGCACGCCAGGGCCGGCGACGTGCTCCGGCTCGGCCCCACGCGCACGCTGCTCGTCGTGGGCACCCTCGACCCGCTCGCGCCGCAGCGCGACCCGCAGGGCGTCCTGAACGTCCCCCAGCGGCTCGAGCCGCACTTCGTCCTCCTGCGCCCGGTCGGGCGCGGCGGCGCGGGGATCGTCTACGAGGCGTGGGACGAGGCGAAGGGCCGGCGCGTGGCGCTCAAGCTCCTGCTCTCGGGCGGGCGGGCCAGCGCCGAGCTCATCGAGCGCTTCCGGCGCGAGGCCGCGCTCCAGGGGACCATGCGCGACTACCCCGGGATCGTGAAGGTCTGGGAGCTGGGCACGCTACCGCGCTCGGGCGAGCTGTTCTTCTCCATGGAGTTCGTGCGGGGCACGACGCTCCGCCACCGGATCAAGGACGGGCTCCTCCGGGCCGAGGGCGTGCGCCTCATGGCCCGCGTCGCGCGCGCCGTCCACTACGCCCACGAGCACGGCGTCGTGCACCGCGACCTGAAGCCGAGCAACATCCTCGTGACCGACCGCGACCAGGTCCGCCTCACGGACTTCGGCGTCGCCAAGGCGCTCGAGGACCAGGACGGGCTGACGGTCACGGGCGTCCTCATGGGGACGCCGAACTACATGGCCCCCGAGCAGATCGAGGACGCCAAGCGGGTCGGGCCGCCGGCCGACGTCTACGGGCTCGGCGCGATCCTCTACCACGTGCTCACGGGCCGGCCGCCGTTCCAGGGCGACAGCCTGAACCGCATGCTCGACCAGGTGGCCCAGGGCGACTACCCGGCCCCCGAGGAGCTCGACCCGACGATCGCGCGCCCGCTCGGGGACCTGGTCCGCGCGGCCATGGTGGTCGACCCCGGGGCGCGGACGCCCACGGCCCGGGCGCTCGCCGAGGGCCTCGAGGCCTGGCTGCGCGCCGTGGCCCCGGCGAGGAAGGTCTCCCTGGCCCCGCCGCGCCCGCCGGGGGCTTGACCGGCGCCGGCCCGGGAGGCGCGCGGCCCCGGTTGGCGCGCCGCCGCCCGTGTCCCTCGGCCTCGACGCCTTCCACGCCGACGCCGCGGCCGCGCTCCTGACCGACGACGGGCGCGTTCTCGCGGTCGCCGAGGAGCGGCTCGACCGCGTCGAGCACTTCGCGGGCCTCCCGGCGCGCGCGCGGTCGTGCAGGGGCCTCGCGGCTCTTCCCGTTCCCGCGGTCGTGCGAGGGCCTCGCCGCTCTTCCCGCCGGGACTCGCCGCTCCCCTGCTGCCAGGCTGACCGCGACGGAGTCCCTCTTCGCTCGCCCTCGCCCCCGACCCTCGCTACCGCCCGCGCACCCCGTCGAGCGGGCGGACCTCGGCGCCGGGGTAGTAGTGGCCGAGGATCGCCGCCGCGTCGAGGCCGCGCAGCGCGAGGCCGCGCGCCCCCCACTGGCACATGCCGACGCCGTGCCCCCAGCCGCGCCCCGTGAAGCGGACGCGGCGGCCGCCGTCCTCGAGCGTGGCCTCGAACGCGGTGCTCTTCAGGCCGAACGCCCCGCGGACCTCGCCCGGCGTCGTCTCGACCTCGCCGCCGGTCGCGTCGACGATCCGGACCGCCTGCACGTAGCCGCCGCGCGGCCACGGCGTGACCTCGAACGACCGGAGCGGGAGCGCGAGCACGAGCCTGGCCGCGGCGCGGTGCCCGCGCAGGTCGGCCTCGGCGGTCCAGCGGTACACCGGCGACGCGTCGCACGGGCACTCGGCCGCCCCCTCGAGCACGGGCAGCGCGTTGCCGGGGTTGCCCCCGAAGATCCAGGTCGCGGGCACGGTCGCGCCGCCGCAGGTCGAGTGGAAGTAGGTCGTGAACGGGCGGCCCTGCCAGGTGAGCACGAGCCCGCGCGTCGCGTCGACGACCTCGCGCGCGCGCGCCGTCTGCTTGCCCTGCCGGTCGCCGAGCCCGCCGAACACCTGGCTCCGCTCGTCGGCCTGGAGGTCGAACGGGTGGCCGGGCCGCCGGCTCACGAGCGCGTAGGTGCGCGCCGCGATCGCCTGGGCGTGCACGGCCGGGTCCGGCCAGGAGAGCGGCATCTCGTGCCCGACGACGCCCACGAGGTAGTCCTCGACGTCCACGTGGTCGACGAGGAGGACCCGCCCGTCGGGGCGCAGGCGGACCTCGACCTCGCCCGGGTAGCGCCGCCCGCGCAGGCCGAACACGGCCGGCCCGCCGCGCGGGCGGAGCCGGAGCGACGTCGCCCCGGGGAAGGCCAGCGCGCGCCCGTCCTGCTCGAGCGCGAGGCCTTGCTCCGGCACCGCCCGCACGAGCACGTCGCCCTCGAGCGGCGGCGGCGCCTCGCCCGCGTCGGGGGTGAGCGCCCACGGGCCGCCGAGCAGCGAGAACGTGACGACCGGGGCCGCCTCGACGAGCGCGACGCGGACCGTCGACCCGAGGTCGACCTCCGGCGGCGTCGAGGGGCGCGCGCCGGCGGTCGGCGCGCCCGGGCGCGCCGGGGCCGCCGCGTAGCAGGCCGCGGCGAGGGTCGCGCAGCAGAGCGCGAGGCCGAGCACGAGCGCGCGCGGGTCGTGGCCGCGGCGGCGCGCGGCCCGCGCGAGCCGCGCG
>JANJTH010000299.1 GCA_024711205.1 Planctomycetota bacterium
CGCGCGGCGTCGAGGCGGTCGACGCGCTCGCCCGCGCCGCGCTGGCGGCCGACGGCCTCGCCCCGGCCCGCGGGGCCTGGTGGGCCGGGCGCCCCGTGCTCGTCGTGCGCAACGACCCGCAGGCCGGGCTCAGCAACGGCGACGTCGGCGTCGCGCTGCCGGACGCGGCGGCCGCCGCGGGCGGGGCGTCCGCCTGGCGGGTCCACTTCCCCGCGCCCGACGGGCGCGGGACGCGCGCGCTCCCGCCCGCGCGCCTGCCCGAGCACGAGACCGTCTACGCGATGACGATCCACAAGAGCCAGGGCAGCGAGCTCGACGAGGCCGTGGTCGTCCTGCCCGACGCGAGCTCGCCCGTGCTCACGCGCGAGCTGCTCTACACCGCGGTCACGCGCGCGCGCGCCGCGGTGACCATCGTCGGCGACGAGGACGTCCTCCGCGCGGCGATCGCGCGCCCCGTCCAGCGCGCCTCGGGGCTGCGCGAGCTCCTGTGGGGGCCGTAGAGGCCCGGCCGGCGGCGCCGGCTCGCCTCTCCGCTCGCCTGCGTCGCCGCCCGCGTCCTCGGTCGCGGCGCGCGGCTCCACGGGGCATGCTCGCGTCGCGCCCGCCGCGCGCGCGGCGACGCCCGCCTCGGGGAGGGCCTCCCGGCCGGGCCTTCAGCGCGCCGGGGCCTCCAGGTCGAACCGGCGCACGAGCCAGCGGTAGCGGTAGGCCATGACGGCGGTCCGCACCGTCGTCTGCGTGAAGTGGAAGTTGAGCCCGGCGCCCACGGCGCCCCCGAGGATCGGCACGAGCTGCACGAGCTTCGTGCGGGCGAGCCGGGCGGCGATCCGCCCCGCGACGGCGTGGAGCGAGAGCGCCGTGCGCGCGCCGAGGTGCAGGTGGCCGGGCCCGGCCCGCCCGTCGTCGAGCCCGTCGCGGGCGGGTCGCCCCCCGAGGGCCTGGGCCGGGCTCAGCTCGGGCGCGAGCTGACGGCGGAGCGCCTCGGGGCCGCCCGCGAGCAGGCCGATCGCGACCTCGCGCTCCTCGGGCCGCGAGGTGTCGAACCCGTAGGCCGTCGCGACGGCGGCGACCGCGTTGAGGTTCACGAGCACGAGCACCGGCAGGTCGATCAGGGCGAGCGTCGGCCCGCCGAGCCCGCAGCCGAGCCCCTCGAGCGCGGCGGCCAGCACGTTCTCGCGCGTGACCGACCAGGCGACCTCGTCGAGGACCTCGAGCGGCGCGGTCCGCAGGCGGTCGAGCGAGCGGAGCGCCGGGTCGCGCCGGGCGAGCTCGGCCAGGATCCGCTCGCGGCGGAGCACGAGCTCGGCCCCGCCCGAGGCGAGGCGCAGCGCGTCCTCGATCACGGCGGCGACGCTGCGCAGGAGCGCCTCGGGGGCGACGACCTCGACCAGGTCGCCCAGGCGCCGCCCGACCTCGCCGAGCGGCGTGGCCTCGCCCTCCTCGAGGAACCCGAGCACCTCCGCGTAGGCGCGCCGCTCGTGCTCCGAGAGCCCGCCGGCGGCCTCGGCCCGGGCCCGGAACGCCTCGACGCGCGCCTCGACCTCGACCGACTCGACGTAGAGCCGGCGGAGCTCCTCGAGCGGGACGTCCTCGGGGATCCCCGCCGCGGCCACCGTCTCGAGCAGCTCGGGCGCGGCCGGGCCCGCGAGCACGGCGCCCACGAGCCGCCGCGCGTGCGGGGCGCCCTCGAGCGTGGCCGCGTAGAGCCCGGCGAGCACCCGGGCGGCCCAGGCCACGTCCTGGTCGTCCTGCGCCTCGCCCGCGAGCCAGCGGTCGATCGCGGTCCGGACGTTGGGCGCGGGGTCGCCCAGGCGCCAGGGGTCGAGCCGGCGCGCGAGGGTCATCTCGCAGAGGCGCGCGGCCACGACGAGCCCGCCGTGCTTGACGTGGCGCCGCGTCGTCTCGCGCAGCGCGTCCGGGCCGAGCGTCCGCGTCAGCTCGTAGAGGTGCGCGTAGGGGTAGTCGAAGCAGTCGCGGTCGACGAACTCGCGGAACCCGATCGCCTCCTCGGGGCCGAGGAGCTGCGCCTCGGGCCCCTCGAGCACGCCGAGCACGTGCTGGCGCGCGCGAAGGTCGACGAAGCCGCCCTGCACGTAGGCGCGGGCGAGCAGGAGCGCCAGCTCGGCCAGCTCGGGCGGGCGCTCGACGCGCCACACGGCGAGCGCGCCCTCGACGTTGGGGAGCGACGGCCCCACGTACCAGTCGTCGAGCGCGCGCACGAGCCGGAGCTCGACGAGCTGCGCCGCGAAGGAGGGGTTGCCGCGGGCGAGGTGCCGGTTCGCGAGCGCGAACGCGCCGGCGGGGGTCAGGTCGCGCACGAGCTCGTAGGCGTACTCGGCCGAGGCGAGGAACGGCGCGCGCTCGAACCACGCGGCGACCTCCACGGCCCAGGCGTCGAGCGGGGCGGGCAGGTCCGTGTCGACGAGCCGCACGGTCCAGCGCCCGAGCCGGTGCGCGTCCTCGTCGACGCGGCCGAGCCGCGCCCAGGCCAGCGCGAGCCGGACGCCGAGGTCGAGGGCCAGGGGATCGGCGAGCGCGAGGTCGAGCCGCCGGATCGCCCGCCGCACGGCCGGCTGCGGGGGGCCCGCCCACCAGCGGTCCACGCGGCACACGAGCGCCATCTCGGCCAGCCGGGCCGCCTCGGTGAGCGCGTCGCCGAGCTCGCGCTCGGGGCGCGCGAGCACGCGGTCGAGCTCCTCGCGCAGCGCGTCCGGCGCCTCGGCGAGGAGGCGCTTCGCGCGCGCGTGCAGCTCCTCGTGCGACGACACCACGCGCGCGAGTCTACCCGCGTTCCAGGGCGGGCCCGGCCGGGGCTCGACCGCGACCGGCCCGGGCGCGCGGCCGGGGCAGGCCTCCGGCGCAGGGCCCCGCCCCGGCCCGGGCAGGGCCCGGCCCCGGGCCGTCGGCGCGGGCGGCG
>JANJTH010000320.1 GCA_024711205.1 Planctomycetota bacterium
GGCGCGGCGTCCTCGTGACGGAGCTCGTCGAGGGCGCCCAGGACCTGGGCCGGCGCCTCGCGACCTCGGGGCCGCTCGACCCCGCGCGCGCGGGGCGGGTCGGGGGCGCGGTGGCCGGCGGGGGGGGGGGGGGCGCGCCGCGCCCTGGCGCGGGGTTCGGCGGGGGGTCCCCCCCCCCGGGGGGTGGGGGGCCCCCCCCCGCGGCGGCCACCTCGCCCACGACCCGCGCCGCGCGCGCGGGGTCGAGCGGCCCCGAGGTCGCGAGGCGCCGGCCCAGGTCCTGGGCGCCCTCGACGAGCTCCGTCACGAGGACGCCGCGCCCCTGCTCGGTGAACGCGCCGTGCACGCGGACGACGTGCGGATGCCCGTCGAGCCGCGCCGCGGCCTCGGCCTCGCGCTGGAACCGGAGCGCCGCGTCGGCGTCGGCGAGCGGGACGACCTTGAGCGCGCGGCGCGCGCCGGTCTCGACGTGCCGCCCCGCCCACACGGCGCCGAACCCGCCGGCGCCGAGCCGCTCCTCGAGGACGTAGGGGCCGAGCCGCGTCGCCTGCACCGCCCCGATCGTAGCGGCGCGCGCGGCGGCCGGCCCGGCCGGGCCCGGGACGCCCGCCCCCGGGGCCGCGGCGCTATGCTCGCCGCGATGAGCCACGCCGCCGCATCCCCCGCCCTCCTGCGCGCCTCGAGCATCCCCGCCATCCGCGCGGTCACCGACGCCTGGCGCCGCGAGGGGCGCACGATCGGGTTCGTCCCGACGATGGGCGCGCTCCACCGCGGGCACGGCGCGCTCGTCGCGGCCGCCGCGCGCGCCTGCGACCGCGTCGTCGCGAGCGTGTTCGTGAACCCCACCCAGTTCGGCCCGGCCGAGGACCTCTCGCGCTACCCGCGCGACCTCGAGGGCGACGCGCGCCTGCTCGCCGAGCACGGCTGCCACGCGCTGTTCACGACGACGCCCGAGGAGATGTACCCGCCCGGGTTCGCGACGTGGGTGACCGTCGACGGCCTGACCGAGGGCCTGTGCGGCGCGTCGCGCCCGGGGCACTTCCGGGGCGTCACGACGGTCGTCGCGAAGCTGCTCGCGATCGTCGGCCCGACGGACGCCTACTTCGGGGAGAAGGACCGCCAGCAGCTCCAGGTGCTCCGGCGGCTCGTCCTCGACCTGGACCTCCCGGTGCGCGTGCACGGCTGCCCGACCGTGCGCGAGCCGGACGGGCTCGCGCTCTCGAGCCGCAACGCCTACCTCGCGCCCGAGGAGCGCCTGCGCGCGCGGGCCCTCTCGCAGGGGCTCCGCGACGCGCGGGCGGCGTGGTCGGGCGGCCTCACGGACCCGGCCGCGCTGGCCGCGCTCGTGCGCGGGCGGCTCGACGCGGCGGGCGCGGCCGTCGACTACGTCGAGGTCGTCGACCTCGCGACGCTCCGGCCGCTCCCCCCCGGGGCGCCCGCGGGCGAGGACACGCTGATCGCGGTCGCCGCGCGGGTCGGGGCGACGCGCCTGATCGACAACCACCGGCTCGGCGACCCGTTCCCGCGGGCCACGGCGGGCGAAGGGCCCTGAGCGTGGGCGGGGCGCGGGCGGCCCGGGTCGAGGCCCCGGCCAAGACGAACCTGTTCCTCGAGGTCGTCCGGCGGCGCGCCGACGGCTTCCACGAGCTCGACACCGTGTTCGCCGCGCTCGACCTGACCGACGAGCTCGAGGTCGCCGTGCCCGCGCCCACGGACGCGCGGGCGCACGCGCCGGACGCGCCCGCGGGGGCGCTCGAGCTGACCGTGCGGACGCCCGAGGGCGCGCCCGTCCCCGACGTGCCCGAGGACGCCTCGAACCTCGTCCTGCGCGCCGCGGCCGCGCTGCGCGCGCGCGCGGGCCTGCCCGGGCTCGCCGCGCGCATCCGGCTCACGAAGCGGATCCCCGCGGGCGGCGGGCTGGGCGGCGGGTCGTCGGACGCCGCGGCGGCGCTCGTCGCGCTCGACCGCCTGTGGGGGCTCGACCTGGGCGCCGCCGCCCTGCACGCGCTCGCGGCCGACCTCGGCTCCGACGTCGCGTTCTTCCTGCGCGCCGGGCTCCAGCGCGGGCGCGGGCGCGGCGAGCTGCTCGAGCCGCTCCCGCCGCCGCCGCGGCCGGTCGGGCTCGTGCTCGTCCTGCCCGGGCTCGCCTGCCCCACGCCCGCCGTGTACCGGGCGCTCGCGCCGTTCCTGCCCGCGGCGCCCCGCGCGCCCGACGCGCTCCTCGCGGCGCTCGCCGCGGGCGACCTCGAGGCCGTCGCCGGGGCGGCCTTCAACCGGCTCGAGGCGGCCGCGCTCGCGGCCTTCCCGGACCTGGCGCCGCTGCGCCGCGACCTCGAGGCCCGCCCCGGGGTGCTGGGCGTGCTCCTCTCGGGGAGCGGCAGCACGTGGGTCGCCCTGACGCGTGACCCCGACGGCCTCGCGGGCGCGCTCGCGCGCGACGGCCTGCGCGCCGTGGCGACGCGGACGCGGGCCTGAGCCGCGCCCCGTGGAGCTGTTCACGGACGCAGGGCGCGCGGGCGAGGAGGACGACGGCCCCGGCCTCGAGCGGTCGCCGGCCCCCCCGGCGGGCGCGGCGCGCCCGGCCTCCGGGCGCGGCGGCCGCCCCCCGCTCGCCGAGCGGATGCGGCCCCGGTCGCTCGAGGAGGTCGTCGGTCCGCCGCACCTCGTCGGTCCGGGCGGCCTGCTCACGGTCGCGCTCGAGCGCGGGCACGTCCCGTCGCTCGTGTTCTGGGGGCCGCCCGGCTGCGGGAAGACGACGCTCGCGCGCCTGCTCGCGCGCGCGGCGGGCCGCCCGTTCCTGGCCCTCTCGGCCGTGCTCGCGGGCGTCAAGGAGCTGCGCGAGGTCGTGGCCGACGCGCGGCATCGCCAGCGCATGGGCGAGCCCGTCCCGATCCTGTTCGTCGACGAGGTGCATCGCTTCAACCGCGCGCAGCAGGACGCGCTGCTCCCGCACGTCGAGGCCGGCACGATCGTGCTGGTCGGCGCCACGACCGAGAACCCGAGCTTCGAGCTGAACCAGGCGCTCCTCTCGCGCCTGCAGGTCGAGGTCCTCCCCCCGCTCGAGCCCGACGCGCTCGTCGGCCTCCTGCGGCGGGCGCTCGCGGACGCGGAGCGGGGGCTCGGGCGCCTCGGGCTCGTGGCCGATGACGACGCGCTCCTGCACCTGGCCCGCCTCGCGGGGGGAGACGCGCGCCTCGCGCTCAACCTGCTCGAGACGGCCGCGGCGCTCGTCGACCCCGCGCCCCCCGGGGGCGAGGCCGGCGGCCCCGAGGCCGCGGCGGTCCGGCTCACGCGCGCGCACGTCGAGCGGGCCGTGCGCGGGACGCCGCTCCGCTACGACAAGGCGGGCGACGGGCATCACGACGCGGCGAGCGCGCTCATCAAGAGCATGCGCGGCTCCGACCCGGACGCCGCGGTCTACTGGCTCGCGCGCATGCTCGAGGGCGGCGAGGACCCGCGGTTCGTCGCCCGGCGCATGGTGATCTTCGCCTCGGAGGACGTCGGCAACGCCGACCCGCTCGCGCTCCGCGTCGCGCTCGACTGCGCCGACGCGGCCGCGCGGATCGGCCTCCCCGAGGCCCGAATCAACCTCGCGCAGGGCGTGACGTACCTGGCCCTCGCGCCCAAGAGCAACGCGAGCTACCTGGCGATCGACCGCGCGCTCGAGGCCGTCCGGCGCCACGGGGCCCTGCCCGTGCCGCCGCACCTGCGCAACGCGCCGACGAAGCTCATGCAGGCGCTCGGGCACGGCGCGGGCTACGAGTACGCCCACGACGCGCCGGGGGGCGTGACCGCGCAGCGGCACCTCCCCGACGCGCTCGCGGACGCGCGCTTCTACGAGCCCACGGACCGCGGCCACGAGCGCGAGCTCCGCCGGCGCCTCGCCGAGCTGCGCGCGCTCCGCGCGGGCCGCCGGCGGTCGGGCCCGGCCGGCGACGAGGGACGTTAGCGGCCCGTCCGGCGACGCCGGCCCCGCCGGGCGCCCCGCGGCGCGGCGGGAGGCCACGACCGCCCCGCGGTCGCGACGGACCGCCCGCGCGGGCCGCGCCCCTTCTCCGTTGCTTCTCACCTGGCGAGCGCGCGGACCTGGCCCGGGCAGGGCGTGGGACGCGCGGTCGGGCCGGGCGACGCAACGCCTTGCAGGGGAGCCCTGGACGGCGTGACCAGGCCAGGCGCGCGGTTTGCGCTCTCCCGGTCGGAAGGAAGGAAGGGTGCTCATGGGTACGCCATGGAAGCGCGACCGCGGGCTGGCGGTCGCCATCCCGACCGCGCTCGGCGGGAGCGCGCTCCTGGGCTGGGTCCTCCTCTTCGGGGGCGAGGCCGGGCCAGGGCGCGCGCCCGCGTCAGCGGGCGCCGCGGCCGTCGACGCGCGAGGCGACGACGCGAAGCGAGGCGCCGGGCGCCGGACCGAGGGCGGCCCGGCGGGCGTCCGCGCCTCATCGGGGCACCAGGCCGGCGCGCGCGCCGAGCTGGACGGCGTCGTGACCGAGCTCGCGCGGAGGACCGGCGGCTCCTACGAGGAGCTCCCGCCGGTCGAGGGGGCCCGGCTCGTCGCAGGCTTCCTCGCGGGCGCGGACCGCGCCTCGGAGGTCATGGCGATCACCGCGGCGATCGCGGACGACGCCGAGATGCGGGACCTGATCGGTCGCGAGGCCGCGGCCCTGCGCCGCGCCGACGACCCCGCGGCGCGGGCGCGCGGGGTCCTGATCGAGGTCGGCCTCGGCGCGCTGGGCGCTTCGGGCTGGGCGGCGGCCCTGGCCAGCGAGCCCGATGCGGCGGGGCGGGGGCTCCTCGCCGCGACGCCGCCGACCTTCGACGACCCGCGCGACCGCGCGCTCGTGGGCGCCGCGCTCCTCGCGACGGCCGAGCGCGACCCCGCGGGCACGGTGAGGGCGGCCGCCCTGCGGGCCCTCCCGGCGGACGTGGACGCGGCGGGCGTCGACCGCGTGGTGACGCTCCTCGGCGCCGACCCCGACGAGGCGGTCCGCGTGACGGCCGCCTCCTGGCTGCGCGGCGCGGGCAGGAGCGAGCCGACGGTCGTGTCGGGCCTGTACGCCGCGGCGACCGGGCCGACCGAGCCCTCGGCCAGCGTGCGCCGCGCCTCGGCCATGGCGTTGTTCCGGCTCGAGGAGGCGTCCCCCGGCGCGCTCGCGGCCGCGGGCGGCTCGCTCGACTCGGTCCACGCCGCGCTGGCGCTCGAGGACCGCGGCTGAGCGGGGCGCGCGGGCCCGGCGCGCCCCCCCGGATCGGGGGCGCTCGGGGCCGCCGGCGCCGGGGTCATGAAGGGACACGCGACGGTCGGCCCCGACGTCGCCCGGGCGCGACCGACCGCGCGCGGGCCCGGTGCCACGCCGGAGCGCGCTCGAGATCCAGGGAAGGCAACGAAGCAGGAAGGAAGGCAGGACATGATGACCACGACGAAGGGCGCGCCGCGCGCCGACGGCGCGGCGAATCGGCGGCGCCGGACGGCCCTCGGCCTCGCGGGGGTCGCGGTGGCGGCGCTCGCGGGCTGCAACGAGCTGATCCGCACGCGCCTCCAGCAGGAGCTCGACCGCTTCTGGACCGAGCCGGCCAGGAAGGCCCAGGCCGAGGACGACATCGAGCGCGAGGTCGAGAAGTCCCTCGAGGCCTCGCTGGTCGGCGAGTCGTTCGAGGTGCCGGGCCCGAACCCCTACCTCCACGGCGTGAAGAAGGTGACCTGTCGGCTGGGGACGAAGGCGCCGGTCCTCGCGGTCCCGGGCACGGTCTCCGTGACCCAGACCTCGACCCGCTACTACCTGAGCTTCGCGTGGGAGGCGGACTGGGCGCGCGGGAACGGGGCCTCGCTGGACGTCGGCCTCGACCTCCGCACCCACTCGCTCCTGACGTTCTACGAGTACCCCGACCACACGCTCTCGGTGCGGAACATCGACGCCTGGGCCAAGGGGACGGCCATGGTCGTGATCCCCAAGGACGGGTCGAAGGCGACGGCCTCGATCACGCTCGGCGGCGCGACGATCGACCTCGACGCCGAGGCCGAGGGCTGGTTCTGGTCCGTCGACGTGAGCTCGGAGGTCAAGGGCGCGATCCGCGACGAGGTCCTCCGCGAGCTGATCGGGGACTCGATCGACCTGGCGTTCGCCGCGTCGTGAGCCCCGTCAGGTCGCCGCGAGCAGCTCCGTGATGACCTCGTCCGGCTCGAGGGCCTCGGCCTCGGCGTGGTAGCTGAGGAGCACCCGGTGGCGGAGCGCCGGGTGCACCACGGCGCGGACGTCCTCGGGCAGGACGTCCGCGCGCCCGTGCAGGAGCGCGCGCGCCTTGGCGCCCAGGATCAGGCAGGCGGTCGCCCGCGGGCCGCCGCCCCAGGCCAGCCACTCGCGGACGAAGGCCGGGGCCTGCCCGCTCGCGGCCCGCGTCCGGCGCGTCAGCGCCATCGCGTAGCGCATCAGGTCCTCGCCGATCCGGATGCGCAGGACGAGCTCGTGGAGCGCGAGCACGTCGTCGCGCGTGAACAGCGGCTCCATGGCCGAGCGGTAGGCCGAGGTCGTGCGCCGCATGACCTCGAGCTCGTGGTCGAAGCTCGGGTAGTCGACCTGGATCAGGAACATGAAGCGGTCGAGCTGGGCGACGGGGAGCTGGTAGGTCCCCTCCTGCTCGATCGGGTTCTGGGTCGCGAGCACGAAGAACGGGGACGGCAGCGCGTGCTTCTGCCCGGCGCAGGTGACCTGCCGCTCCTCGAGCGCCTCCATGAGCGCCGCCTGCGTCTTGGGGGGCGTGCGGTTGATCTCGTCGGCGAGGAGCAGGTTCGCGAACACGGGCCCGGGCCGGAACACGAAGCTCTTCTCGCCCGTCTGCGCGTCGCGCTCGAGGACCATGGTCCCCGTGATGTCGGACGGCATGAGGTCCGGCGTGAACTGGATCCGCCGGAAGTCGAGCCCGAGCGACTCGGCGAGCGACGAGACGAGGAGCGTCTTCGCGAGCCCGGGCACGCCCACGAGCAGCGCGTGGCCCTGCGCGAGGACGGCGCACAGGAGCTGCTCGATCGGGCCCTCGAGCCCGACGATCCGCCGCGCGAGCTGCGCCCGCAGGCGGGTCATCTTCTCGCCCGTCTCCTGGATCCGCCGCAGGTCGTCCGGCTGGAGCCCGCTCACGCCTCGCCTCCCACCCCGGCGCCGCGGCCGGAGGCCCGCCCCCCGCGCGCCGGCTCCGCCCGATCGAGCCGCCGCCCGCGCGACCGCCCGAGCACGCCGGGGCGGGTCGGGTCGGCCGCACCCAGGATCCGCTCGATCTCGGGCCGCCGGTAGCGGCGGCCCTCGTCCGTCATGCCCGGGCAGGCCTCGGCCGCCTCGGCCCACGCCTCGGGGCTCTCGACGACCTCGGGCCAGAACGGGAACGTCCGGCACTGGTCCGGCCTGGCCTCGTAGACCCGGCACCCCGCGCCGTCGTCCCAGAAGATGCAGTCGCCGTTCGGGCGCTCCGTGAGCGAGTGCTTGCCCTCGCTCGCGACCCACCGCACGTAGCGGCGCGAGAACGCGTCGGCCTCGAGCCCCATGTGCGCCGCGAGCCGCGCGATCATCGCCGCGTCGACCTCGACGTAGCCGGGCTCGGGCCCGCGGCAGCAGTCGCCGCACCCGGTGCAGGTGAACCGGAGCCCGCCCTTCCACCAGGGGCCCTCGGCCCGGGCGGCCCCGCGCGCGGCCCGGGGGCTCACGCGCGCCCCGCGGCCGGCAGGTCGGCCACCTCGGGCGCGGCGTGGCCGGCCGGCTCGCCCTCGGGCGCCCCCGCGCCCTGGGGGAGCTCGATCGTGCGCTGGAACGGGCCCCCGTCGAGCCGGCGGGTGCTCGTGACGAAGATCTGCGCGAAGACCTCGTCGTAGGCGCGGAGCAGCTCCACGAAGGCCTGCTCGCGGGCCTCGTCGGCCGAGACGAGCGGCTCGTCGAGGACCAGGAAGTGCCCGCCGCCCAGCCCGCGCGCGTTGATGAGCGCGCGCGCGAGCCCGAGCCGGAGCGCGAGGAGCACGAGGTCGGCCGTGCCCGTCGAGAGCTCGACGAGCCGCACGAAGTCGCCCCGCTCGGGCGAGAACACGCGGAGGTCGAGGTCGGGGTCGATCTTGACCCGCCGGTAGCGCCCGCGCGTGAGGCGCGGGAGGACCTGCTCGACGTAGCGCCCGATCGCGGGGCCGAACCGGCCCCGCATCGCGTCCGCGAGCTCGCCCAGGAGGTGGCTCGACTCGGTGTGGACGAGGACCTCGCGGCGCAGGGGCGCGAGCGCGCCCTGCAGCGCGGCCGCCTTCGCCTGCAGCTCGCCGAGCCGGCGCCGCTCGGCCTCGAGCCGCTCGCCGCGGGCCCGCGCGAGGTCGAGCTCGGCCTGGGCCCGGACCAGCTCGAGCCGCGCCGCGCGCGCGGCGGCCTCGGTCCCCTCGTGCTGGCGGGCGAGCGCGGCCTCGTCGCCGAGCAGCTCGTCGAGCAGCTCCCGCTCGCGCGCGATGACCGCGCGCAGGTCGGGCGCCGGCGGGACCGCCCCGCGCGGCTTGAGGAGCTCGCCCAGGCCGGTCTGCTCCTCGTAGCTCGAGCGGGCGGTGGCCGCGTCGCCGGCGTGGGCCTCGAGCGCCCGCGCGACCGCCCCCCGCACGGCCTCGGCCGCGTCGGCGACCCCGTCACTCGCGCGGCCGCCGGGGCGGCCGGTCACCGCGAGCGCGTCGAGCTCGACCCGGGCCCGGATCGCGCGGGCGAGCGTCTTCTGGACCTCCTCGCGCTGGCCCGCCGGGTCGCCGGGCGCCGCGGGGATCCCCGGCGCCTCGCCCTCGAGGGCCGCCGCCATGTCGGGCGCGACGCCCTTGAGCGTCTCGGTCACCTCGGCGAGCGCCGCCCGCGCGTCGGCCTCGAGGCGGCGCGCCTCGGCGAGCCGCGACTCGGCCGCGCGGGCGCGCTGCTCGACCTCCTCGAGCCCCTCCCGGGCCCGGGCGGCCAGCTCGGCCGCCGGGGCCGCCTCCGCCATCAGCGGGCCTGCGGCCGCCTCGAGCCGCTCGAGGGCCGCCTTGACCTTCGGCGCGTCGATCCCGCGCAGGGCGGCGGCCGTGCCGGCCAGCCCCGCGGGCGCGAACCCCTCGCACGCCGCGAGCTCGGCCCGGACCGCGGCCTCCACCGAGCCGAGGCGCGTCGCCTCCGCGCCGGCGGCCTCGGCGCGCCGCGCGTCGCGGCCGCGCGCCCACAGCCCGAGCCCGCCCACGAGCGCGAGCGCGAGGCCGACGACGCCCAGCGGCGCCGTGACCGACGCGGGGGAGACCTCCCAGCGCAGCCCGACCGACGGCGCCTCGAGGACGCGCGCGGCGAACGTGAGCGCGGGCGCCGCCGCGGGGACCCGCGTCGCGACGGCCGCGCCCAGCGCGAGCGCGGCGAGCGCGAGCGCGGCGATGCCGAGCCCGACCTCGCGCC
>JANJTH010000329.1 GCA_024711205.1 Planctomycetota bacterium
GGGCAGGAGCGGCGCGAGCCCGGCCGCCTCGTCGGGCGCGAGCGCGCCCGGCCCGCCCGCGGCCTCGACGGCCACCCGGAGCGCCGCGGCGAGCGGGCCCCACGGCGGGCAGTGGCGCGCGAACGCCTGCCCGGCGCACACGACCCCGCCCTCGCGGAGCGCGGCCTCCTCGAGGAGGCGCGACTTGCCGACCCCGGCCTCGCCGGCGACGAGCACCACCGTCCCGGTCCCGGCCCGCGCCTGCGCGAGCGCCTCGCGGAGGCGGGCCGCCTCGCGCTCGCGGCCGACCAGGGGGGCGCCCGGCAGGAAGCGGCCGGTCGCGCTGCGGCGCGGGCGGGTCACGCCGGCTCAGCCCGCGTTGCGCCGCAGCCAGGCGCCGACGAGCCGCTCGGTGCGCTCGGCCAGCGCGCGCGCCTCCGCGGCGGCCGGGGCCAGGGCCCGGCTCCGCGTCTCCTGCTCGAGCACGCGCGCGAGCGCCTCGATCATGCGCGGGAGCCGCATCAGGCGCTCGAACGCCTCGAGCGCGCCCTCGAGCGCCTCGACGAACCGGTCGGGCTCGAGGCGGCGGTCGAGGTCGAGCGCCGACACGCGGTCGAGGGCCGCCTCCTGCCCCGCGAGGAGCGGCCCCACCCGCTCGAGGATCCCCCGGACCTCGACGTCCTCGGGGATGCGCTCCGCGACCGAGCCCGCGAGCGCCCGCAGGTCGCGGACGAGCGCGTCCCGCGCGGCCCCGAGGCGCTCCCCCGCCGGATCGTCCACGCCGCCTCGCTCGCCCCCCGGCCCGCCTCGCGCGGGCCGAGGTCCCCGTTCTAGCCCGTGATCGGCTCGCCGTCGCCGGCCGCGCTCGCCGCCTCGCGCGGCCGCGTGACGCGCACCCGGTGCGTCGCGGCGAGGTGCCCGACGATCGACCCGCCGAGCGACGCGAGCGCGCGCCCGAGCCAGCCGGCCCCGGCCACGTGCGCGAGCGCGCTCCCGGCGATCCCGCCCAGGCCGCTCGCGACCATCTGCGGGACGACCCCGACCTCGCGCCGCTCCACCCGCACCCCGCGCCGCTCGAGCGCCTCCCGCAGGTCGTCCCCCATGTCGCACCTCGTCGCCACGCAGGGTAGCCCCCGCCGCGCGATCCGTCAGGGACCGCGCGGCCGGGGCCGACCCGGCGCCGCCGGCTACCGCTCCTCGAGCTTGCGGAACTTCGTGCTCGTCGTGATGAGCGGGCGGTTCTTCGTCGTGTCGACGAGGCGCAGGTAGAAGATGTAGTCGTGCTGGCGCACGTCCTCGCCCTTGACCACGTCGTCGACGACCTCGCCGCGCAGGACCAGGCTCGTCGCGTCCTCCTGCCCGTGCTCGATCCGCTGGCCCGCCGCCTCGTTCGTCATGCCCGACTGCGAGTAGTCGCGCTGGTCGTGGACGGACTTCGTGTCGTCCGCGTAGCCCTGCCCGGCCTGGGTCACGTAGACGATGTCCTGCTCGACGATCGCGTTGAGCAGCTCGTTGCGGAGCGCCTCGAGCCGGAACTCGGGGTTCCGGGTCCGGTTCTGCAGCGCGTCGATCGCGACGACCGGCTTGGGGACCGGGTCGTTGCTCATCCTCACGTGGGCCGGCCAGCCCTCGGCGTTCTTCTTCGCGATCTTGTCGCACATGTCCTTCACGGCCGGCCGGATCTCGTCCATGCCGACGTGGCGGGTCGCGACGACCCCCTCCTCCTCGGCGTCGACCCGCCGGTGGGTCGGCCCGCCGCAGCCGAGCAGGGCGAGGCAGAGGGCCGCGGCCCCGAGCTTCTCGTGCGTCATGTCGTCACTCCTCGTCCGCCCGGGGGGGCGGGGTTCGTGGTCTCGCCGGGCCTCCGGCCGCCGCGCGCGCGGCGCCGGGGCCCGCGCGGAGCTAGCGGTCCTGGATGTCGCGGTGGTAGCGGAGATCGAGCTGGACGCGGACGGCGCCCGGCTGCGGCGCCTTGCCGACGAGCTGCTTCTCCTCCTGGGCCTTGAGGAAGACCTGGTCCCAGAACGTCCCGCCGGTCCGCTGCTCGACGCCGTCCGCGTCGAACCAGGTCCAGCGGAAGTCGACGTGCTCGTCGTCGTCGACGTGGTTCTTCACGGTGACGATCGCGACCATGATCTGGTCCTCGAACAGCGCGTGGCCCTTCGCGAGCTCGACGTCGTCGTGGAGCCCGGCGTTGAGCACCTCGACCTTGGCGTCGCCGCCGTGGCCGGGCGCGAACACGGTCAGGCGGTTCGGGGTGTACGAGCGGCAGCCGGCCAGGAGCGCCGTGAGCGCGAGCGCGGCCAGGGGGAGTCCATTCCGGGTTCGGGTCACGCTTGCCTCCGTCACTGGGGTCCTGGGTGGTCGGTCGTCTCGGGGGCCGGGGGAGCCTCGGCCGGGGGTGCCTCGGCGGGCGGGGTTCGAGCCTCGCCGGGCCCGCGGGCGCCTCCCGGGCCCTGCGCGTCGGGCCGGCGTAGGTCCTCCCGCGCGGCGCCCGCCGGGGCGCCGCGGCCGTCGTAGGGCTCCGCGGGCACCTGCGCGAACAGGCGCGCGCCGAGCGAGCGGGCGTTGATCATGCGGTGCTTCCCCGCCGCGACGGTGATCGTCCCGAGGTCGACCTCCGCGAGCTTGCCGCCGCCCCGCCCCACGAGCACGAGCCGGGCCGGGTACGTCCCCGCGGGCACGTAGACCCGCGTCGCCTGGAGCGTCTGGGGGAGCGTCCGCCAGGCCCGCAGGTCCGCCTGCTCCGAGACGACGTTCCAGATCGACATGCCGACCGAGAAGGCCGCCCCGGCGAGCCAGCCGTCGCGGCCGGCGTTGTTGCGGAGCGCCGCGTCGCCGCCGACCTGGATCGCGACCTTGACCGCCAGGCGGATGATCTGCTTCGCGATCAGGAGCGGCAGCCGGTCGCGGTGGTAGCGGAACGCGATCGCCTCGACGTCCGAGAGCACCACGGTCTGCGCGCGCTCGCCGCCCAGCTCGAGCACGACCCCGGTCGCGGGGTTCGGGACGGCCTCGTAGCGGGGCATCGCGATCGCCGCGACCCCGCGGTAGGTGGGGAGCAGGACCTTGACCTGGCGCTTGCGCGGGGCGAGCCCGCACTCGAAGAACACCGCGACCGACCCGGCGTCGCGCGGGAGCGGCCGGAGCCCGAACCGCTGCGCGGCCTCGCGCGCGCCCGCCCCGTCCCCCGAGGCCGCCTGCATGCGGACGAGGTCGCGCTGGACGAACGGCACGTGCCCGAACACGTCGGCCACGAACTGGAGGTCGATCCAGGCCGCGTTGTAGTCCTCCTGGCGGGTCGAGGTCGCCTCGCGCAGCCAGGCGTCGAGGTAGCGCAGCCAGCGGATCTCGAACACGGACTCCGCGCCGGTCAGGTCGCCGTAGTCGTAGGTGCGCCGCATCTCGCGCACGACCCCGTCCTGGTCGACCTGGTCCCCCTCGTCGCGCGCCGCCCGCTCCGTCGCCTCGAGCTCCGCCTCGAAGATCTCCCGGGCCCGGCGCTGGATGTCGTAGGTGCGGAGCACCTCGGGCAGCACGGCGTCGCGCTGCCCGGCCAGGAAGCGGTTGCGGGCCTGGTAGCCCTGGAGCAGGACCTGCTCGAACGTCTCGCCCACGTAGGGGAGCGTCTTCTCGTTCACGAGGACCGAGCCGACGGCCCGCGCGACGTCGCCCGCGCCCTGGAGCGCGCCGTCCTGGTAGCGGTCGATCCGGTCGTAGGCGACCTTGAGCAGCGCGATGCTCCGGTCCCAGCGCCCGCCCACGTGGGCGACGAGGCCGCCCTCGAGGTGGTAGAGCAGCCCGTCGTTGGCGTCCTCGAGGTGCTCCTCGTAGGCCGCCAGCGCGCGGTCGAAGTCGCCGGCGACGAACGCGCCGCGGGCCTCCGCGGTCGTCTCGTTGTAGTCGGTGAAGACGGTGCAGCCCGGGGCGCCGAGCGCGAGCAGCAGGAGGCCGCTCGCGCCCAGGGCCCGGCGGAGGGGGCGGGGCATCACGCGCGGGCGCTCACCAGCGCGGGCCGGGCGCGCCGCCGGGCGCGGGCGGCGCGGCGGGGTCGGGCTGGACCTTCCGGCACACGGCCCCGTTCGGGAACATGACCTGCTCGCCCTCGGGGACGGCCTTCGAGAAGCGCGGGAGGACCTCGACCACCCGCACCCGCCCGAGCCGGACCTCCTCCGCGCCGAGCGACTCGCCCGTGTCGGGGTCGACGAGCTCCTGCCCCTCGCTGAACACGTCGAGGAGCTGCCCCGCCTCGAGGCCCCCGCCCTCCCCGCGGTTGAGCGTCACGACGCCCCCCGAGAACCCGATCACGCGGACCGGGTAGACCGCGTCGATCGTGCGGACCACGAGCGTCTGGCAGAGCTCGCGCTGGAGCGCGTCGACCGCCTCGGGCGGGAACTCGAACGGCACCTGGCTCGTGTGCAGGGTCCGCGAGCCCGTCCGCGCCTCGCCGCGCTCGGCGGCCACGATCTTCGAGGTCCGCGCGTCGATGATCCGCATGTCGACGACGATCCGGGCCACGAGCTCGCGGTTGAAGCGGGTCGTGTTGGGGATGCGGCGCCAGGTCACCGAGACGTTGAAGAGCGAGATCTCGCCCGTGAGGAAGTAGTCGGCGCCGATCACCTTCCCGGCCTTGACGGCGCGCGCCGGGTCCATGAGGCCGTCCTGGCCCATCTGCATCTCGGCGAGCAGGTCGTCGATGCGCTGCCGCTCGACGACGTCGAACTTGCGCGCCTGGACGAGGGCGGTCACGAACTTGTTCGTCAGCGCCGACGTCTCGAACTGCTTCACGGCGAGCCCCAGGTCGCCGCCCTCGCCGCTCCGGCGCGCCACGTCCTGGCTGTAACGGAACGGGAGCACCGCGATGCTCGACTTCGCCGGGCCGGCGGCCGGCGCCGGCGCCTCGGGGGCGTCCTGGGCGACGGCGGGCGCGCCCGCCAGGGCGGCGAGCGCGACGACCGCGTGGGTGAGGCAGGGCTTCACGGATCCTCCTCCGCGGGGGCGCGCCCGTGAGGCCTGGCGAGGTCGCCTCGACCCGACGCGCGCCCCGCTCCCGCGGCGCGACAGGATGCCGGACCCGTCCACGCCGCGCAACCGTCCGCCGGGCAAGTGCATCGCCTCGGGAGACGCCGGGCCCGAGGTCTGCATTCGAGGCCGGTCCAGGGGCGGCCCTGACGACCCGCCCTCGATCGGCGCGTGCCGGGGGTTGCGCTCCTGCGCGGGCCGTCCAGACTCAGGCTGTCCGCCGC
Organism: Planctomycetota bacterium; assembly: GCA_024711205.1. Classification (GTDB taxonomy): domain Bacteria; phylum Planctomycetota; class J058; order J058; family J058; genus JANJTH01. Next base: position 5,226 of record JANJTH010000329.1, read on the forward strand.
CCTGGAGCCTCCATGCACCTCTCGCCCGCCTGCTCCCCCTCCGCCCTCGCGCGGGTCCGTCCCTTCACCGCGCGCCTCGCCCTCGTCGGGGCCCTCGCGGCCGCGCTCGCCTGGGCCTCGCCCGCGCGCGCCGCGCCGGGCCCGCTCGACGCGCTGGTCGACGTGGTCGAGGACACCCAGCCCGTGCGTGACGTGTTCGCGCGGCTCGAGGCCCGCCACGGCCTCAGCTACGTGGCGGCCGACGCCGCGCTCGAGCGCGCGGGCCCGGTCACGGTCCGGCTCCGGCAGCTCCCGCTCCACGCGGCGATCGACGTGATCTGCAGCGCCGCGGGCCTCGCCTACGAGCTGCGGGGCGACGTGCTCGTCATCCGGGCGCTCCCCGACGACCGACCGGCGCCCCTGCCGGTCATCCGCGAGGGGCTCGTCCCGCCGCCCGCCCGGCGGAACCCGCCCGCGGCCGCCCGCGAGGCCGAGGGCGAGCCCGTGCACGCCGTGGGGCACCTCGTCGCGTTCGACCGCGAGGCGCGCACGGTCCGCCTCGACGTCGACGGGGCCGAGCGCACCTTCCACCTGCCCGCGGACGACCCGGGCGACCTGCAGGCGCGGGCGCGCCGCCTCGAGGCCGCCCTGGCGAAGCTCAAGCCCGGCGCGCGGATCGCGCTCGCCTGGCGGCTCGACGGGAAGCGCGCCGTGATCGCCGACCTGGTCGGCGGCACGGTCGCCGGGGCCGCGGCCCCCCGCGGCGCCCCCCGTCGCGCCCCTGCCCAGCTCCCGCCCGAGGGCGCGGGCGAGGTCGCGCCCGTGACGTCCGTGACCCCCGGGCCCGCCGCGCGCGGGCCCGAGGAGGGCCCGCCCGTCCCCGCCCTGACCGCGACCCGCGCCCCGGGCGCGACCTCCGCGATCCCCGACGGCGGGTTCGCGGGGCGCCTCGCCGGGCGGGACGGCGAGCTCGTGCGCGTCACGCTCGTGGGGGGCGTCGAGCTCGAGCTCGCGCTCCCGCCGGCGACCGACCCCGGCGAGCGCCGCGCGCGCATCATGGCCGCGCTCGACGCGCTCGCCACCGGCGAGCGGATCATGGGGACCTACGAGGAGCGCGAGGGCCGCAAGGTGATCACGAACACGATCACCCAGTCCCGGTGAGCCCGGCCTGGCGGCGTCGGCCGACCCGCGCCATGGGCGGGCTCGCCGTCGTCGCCCGGCGGGTGGCCGGCCGTCCCGCCCGCGGAGGGCGGAGCGCGCCCGCCCCGAGGCCGAGCGTGCGCCGGGGCGGCGAGCGGGTATGACGGAGCGCGCGGGCGCGCGGCGTCGGCGGGGGTAGGGCGTGGCGCTCAGGGTCGACCGACCGGCGAACGCGGGGGGCGACGACCTCGTCGTCTTCGTGGCCCGCTCGCTCGACGAGGCCCGCCGAGCCCGCGCGGCGCTCGCGGCGGCCGGGGTCACGGTCGACCTCCCCGACGCCGGGCTCGAGGCCGTGTTCCAGGGCGGAGCCCCCTCGGTCCCCGTGCGCGTCGCGGCGCGGGACTTCGTGCGGGCGCTCGACGCGATCGAGGTCGCCCTGCCCCGCCGCGACGACGACGACCACCTCGAGAGCGCGGACCCCGACCTCGAGGGCGACGACGACGTCGCGCTCCGCCCGCGCGCGGGCCCGCCGCCCGCGCGGCGCGACGCGCCCGCGGCG
>JANJTH010000375.1 GCA_024711205.1 Planctomycetota bacterium
CGCGCGGCGGGGCCGGGGGCCCCGGCGGTCCGCCCCGCGCTCACGCGGGCGTCGTCGGCCACGGCGCGGTCGTCGCCCCCAGGCGCGCGAGGAGCGCGCGGTACCAGGCGACCGCGCGCGCGGCCCGGTCGCCCAGCGCGCGCGTCCCCCACACGAGCGAGAGCGTGTGCGTCGTGTCCTCGGCGGTCTTCGTGCGCTGGGCGTCCTTGACCCCGTTCGCGCACGGCCCCGCCGCGTCGCACAGCACGAGCAGCCCGGGCAGGTCGATCTCCTGCCCCGCGCGGTTGAACGCGTAGCGCTCGCCCGCGGCGCCGAGGCGCACGGCGAAGGGGCCGGCGGCGCGGCCCAGGTCGACGACCGAGATCGGGAGCCCCGTGTGGAGCGAGACCACGTTGCACGCGTCCACGGCCGCGTTGATCGACCCGAGCGAGCCGTCGCCCGCCGCGCGCAGGAGGTACTCCGAGGCCGGCTTGCCGCGGCCCGTCGGCTTGTAGCCGCCGTGACGCAGGAGCTCGCGCACGGCCCCGCGGACCGCGTCGTCGGCCGCGGGCAGGTCCGGGGGCGCGAGCGCGGCCCCGCCGTCGGGCCGGAGCCCGGCCACGAGCCAGTCGGGCGACGGGAGCGCGCCGAGCGCCTGCGGGAACGTCGCCTCGAAGGCGCCCAGGTCGAGGAGCGGGTGCGGCGCGACGGACAGCATGGCGATAGCTTAGCGGGCGCCCGGCGCGGCGCGGCGGCGGCCGCGCCTGCCGGCGCGCGTGCGCGGCCGCGCCGGCTCGGCCAGGATCGGCGGCGTGGAGCGACGGGCGAGGCGACCCCCGAGCGAGGGCGGACCGGGCCGGGGCCCCGAGGCGGGCCCGGGGCTGCCGGACATCCTCTGCGCGCGCCCGCGCGTCCTGTTCGTCGGGATCAACCCGGGGCTCCGCTCGGGCGCGACCGGGCACCACTTCGCCGGGCGCGGGAACCCGTTCTGGCGGCTCCTCCACGCGACCGGGCTCACGCCGCGCCTGCTCGCGCCCGAGGAGGACGGGCTCCTGCCGACCTGGGGGCTCGCGCTCACGAACCTCTGCCCGCGCACGACCCGGACCGCGGCCGAGCTCTCGCGCGCCGAGCTCGCCGCGGGCGCCGCCGCGCTGCGGGCCAAGGTCGAGCGCCTCGCGCCGGCGCTCGTCGCGTTCGTGGGGCTGTCCGTGCACCGGGCCGTGCTGGGGCCGCGCGCGACGCCGGGGCCCGGGGCCGTCCCCGAGACGCTCGCGGGGGCGCGCCTGTTCGTGCTCCCGAACCCGAGCGGGCTCAACGCGAGCTACCCGGGGTTCGAGGACAAGCGGGTGTGGTTCGAGCGGCTCCGCGCCGCCCTCGACGCGGGCGGCCCCGAGGCGCCCCGCCCCCGCGCCTCGGGGTAGAACGGCGGGGTGACGCCCGTCGCGAACGCCCCACCCCTCGCGGTCGCCGCCCCGGCGCGCGGCGCCTGGCCCTGGCGCTCGCCGGTGCGCGCGCGCGTGGGCGCGCTCGGGCTCCGCGGCGGCACCTGGACGCACCCCGACGGCGCGGTCGACTCCGTGCAATGGATCGACCTCCCCGCGCGCCCGGCGCTCGACCTGGCCGCGCTCGAGGCCGACTACTTCGCGTGGGTCCCGGCCATGTCGGCCGGGCTCGTGCGGCCCGAGGCCCCGGCGCTCGGGCGCCCGACCCGCCTCGCGATCGGGCTCGGGCGGGCGGCGCGCCCGGCCATGGTCCGCATGGACGCGCCGCGCCTCGACGCGTGGCGGCGCCTCCGCCCGGTCGTGGGCGGGCTCCTGGCCCACCCGGGCGGCTGGCTCAGCTTCGAGGTCCACGCGCGCCCGCGCGCGACGCGCCTCGCGGTGTGCCTCGTCGGGTTCTGGCCGCGCCTGCCCCTGTTCGTCTACCTGCGCACGCAGGCCCGCCTGCACGAGCGCTCGACGTTCGCGTTCCTGCGCGTCGTCGCGCGCCGCCACGACCCCGCGGCCCTCGCGTGAGCCAGCCCGGTGGTCCCGGGCCCGCAGGCCCCGGGCCGGACGGGGCCGCCCTGGCCCGGGCGCTCGGCCCGGAGTGGGCCCTGCTCGCCCCGCTCGGCGCGGGCGCGCAGGGGAGCGTATGGCGGGCGCGCGAGGCCGGCACCGGGCGCGAGGTCGCGCTCAAGCTGCTCGCCGACGCGAGCGACCCCGCGCGGCTCGCGCGGTTCGAGCGCGAGGGCGCGCTCGCGGCGCGCCTGCGCCACCCCGGCATCGTCACCGTGCACCAGGCCGGCCGCGCGCGCGACGGGCGGCCGTTCATCGTGTTCGACCTCGTGGAGGACGCCCGGCCGCTCGACGCCGCGTGGGCCGGGCTCGCGCCGGCGGCGCGCGCGGCCCTGCTCGTGCAGGTCGCGCGCGCGCTCGGCCACGCCCACGCGCACGGCGTCGTGCATCGCGACGTGAAGCCGGAGAACGTCCTCGTCGACCGGGAGGGCAGGGCGCGCCTCACCGACTTCGGGCTCGGCCGGGCGGACGGCCTCGAGCGCCTCACGCGGACCGGCGCGGTCGTGGGCACGCCCTACTACATGGCGCCGGAGCTGCTGCGCGGCAAGGGCGCCGCGCCGGGCCCGACCGCCGACGTGTGGGCGCTCGGCGTCCTCCTGTTCGAGGCGCTGGCGGGCGCGCGCCCGTTCGAGGGCGAGTCGTTCCTCGCGCTCGCCTCCGCGATCGCCGCCGCCGAGCCGCGCCTCCCGCGCGGCGTCGACCCGCGGCTCGCCGCCGTGTGCGGCAAGGCGCTCGCGCGCCGCCCCGAGGACCGCTACCCCGACGGCGACGCGTTCGCCGACGACCTCGAGCTCGCGCTCGCCGGCCGCCCCGTCTCGGCGAGCGCGTCGAGCGCCGTCCTCGAGGGCGCGCGCCGCCTGCGCCGGCCGCTCCTGCTCGCGGCCCCGCTCCTCGCGGCGACGGCGCTGGGGGCGCTCCTGCTCGTGCTCGCGCCCGGGGCCCCCGCGCCGGCGCCGGCGCCGCGGACGCCGCCCGCGCCCACCCCGGCCCCCACGCCGCCGACCAGGCCCCCGACCACGCCGGGGCCGGAGGCGACGACGCCCGCGGCGCGGACGCTCCGGGTCGGGGCCGGCCCGGTGCTCGCCTGCCACCTGGGCGAGCGCCTCGTCACCGGCTGCCTCGACCGCCTCGCCGTGTGGGACCCGGCCGAGGGGCGCCGGCTCGTCGAGCGCGCGCACGGGCTCGGCGCGCTGAACGCCCTCGAGCGCGCAGGCCCGGACGCGCTCGCGCTCGGCGGCGCCGGTGGGGTCGCGCGCGTCACGCTCGGCGCGGGCGACGCGCTCGTGCTCGAGCCCCTCTCGGCCGAGCCCTGCACGGCGATCGCGGCCGCCCTCGACGGCCGCCGGCTCGTCCTCGCGCTGGGGGAGTCCGGGCGGGTCGTCGCGCTCGACCTGGAAGGCCCCCGGCGGCGCGCGGAGCTGGGCGAGGTCGGCTGGCGCTGCAACGGCCTGGCGCTCGCGCCGAGCGGCGGGCGCCTCGCGGCGATCGGGCATCCGGCCGGGACGCTCGCGAGCAGCCGGATCGTCGTGTGGGAGGACGCGCGCGCGGGCGGCGAGGCGCCGCCGCGCTGGCGCACCGAGCTCGCGATCCTCGCGGCGGCCGTCGCCTGGGTCGACGACCGCGAGCTCGTCGTCGGGCTCACGACGGGCGCGATCCTGCGCCTGGACGGGACGACCGGCGAGCGGCTGGGCGAGCTCGCGGCCGAGCCCGAGCCCGGCGACCCGGGCGCCGGGCTGTCCATGATCACGGCCGCCCACCCCGGCCCCGTCCGCGTCCTGCTCGTCGAGGGCGACCGGCTGCACTCCGCCTGCGGACGCGCCGACCGACAGCCCGGCGCGAGCTACCGGACCTGGGACCTCCCCCGCGGGCGCCTCCTCACGACGCTCGACATCCAGTTCCCCGCGCGGTCCGCGGACCTGCATCCGACCCGGCCCGAGCTCGTGATCGGCCGCACCGACGGCGTCGTCCTCCTCCTCCGGCGCTGACCTCGGGCCCGGCCCCGCGCTCGGGAGGTTGCAGGCCCGGCTCCCGGGATCGGGCGGCGCGCCCGAGCACTCCGTTCTCGCGACAACGGCGTTGTCAGCCGGACGGGGGCTGGAGGCATGGCAGTTACGTCGCCGTGACGAACTCGACGAGAGGAGCGGGGTTTGCGCCGAGCGCGCGGTGCGAGATCGAGGGACATGGGCGAACTGACCGAGCGGAACCGCCGCGAACACCCGCGCTTCGAGGTCCACGGCGGCAACGCCGAGATCACCGGGATCATGGGGAAGAAGCGCCGGCCCGAGGGGCGGGCGCGGATCCTCAACTGGAGCCGCGGCGGCGCGCTGCTGCGGCTCCCGAGCCCGCGGCGCAGGCTCCTGTTCCTCGCGCAGCCGCCCGCGCTCGAGCCCGAGGACGCGGTGCAGTGCGTCCTGCGGCTCCCGCCGCTCTACCAGGAGATCGTGCTCGAGGCGGACGTCGTCCGCGCGGACCGCTGCGCGAAGGAGCCCGACACGCTCGTCGTCGGCCTCCGGTTCGACCCGACCACGAAGGCCGAGAAGATCGAGGCCATGGCGCGCGCGCTCGAGCCGGCGCCGCGCACCTCGGCCCGCCTGCCCGCGCTGGCCGGTCCCGTGGGCGCGCGCGCCACGAGCGCGCGCACGAAGCGCGCCGCGAGCGAGCGCACGAAGCGCGCCGCGAGCGAGCGC
>JANJTH010000394.1 GCA_024711205.1 Planctomycetota bacterium
TCCGGCACGTGATCGCGCGCGCGGGCGCGGGCGGGCAGGTGCTCGTGACGCTCGTCGCGACGCGAGACCGGCTCCGGGGCCTCGAGGACGTGGTCCGCGCGCTCGCGCCCCGACCCGGCGGGCGCGAGCGCGCCGCGGACGCCCCGCCCGCGGCCCCGGGGGACGGCCACGCGCCGCCGGCGCGGCTCGACGGCCTCCACCTGAACGTGCACGACGGCCCCGGCCCGTACGTGCTGGGGCCGACGACGCGCCGCCTGGCGGGGCGCGAGCGGCTGCTCGAGGAGCTGGGCGGGGCGCGCTTCCTCGTCGCGGCCGACGGCTTCTTCCAGACGGCGCCCCGCGCCGCGGCGCGGCTCCTGGAGCTCGTGCTCGCGCGCGTCCCGGACGACGGCGGGCCCGTGCTCGACCTGTTCGCGGGCGTCGGCCTGTTCGCGCTTCCGCTCGCGCTGCGCGGGCACCGCGTCCTCGCGGTCGAGGAGTCCGCGCCGGCCGTGGCCGCCGGCGAGGCCTCGCTGCGGCTCAACGCGCCGCGCGCGGCCGAGGCCGCGCGCGCAGCCCCGGCCGCGCCGACCCGGCGCGGACCTCCCCGGCCCGACCCGGCCGCCGCGCTGGCCGCGCGCTGCCGGTTCGTGCGCGCGCGCGCCGAGCGCGCCGTGCGCGACCTGATCGAGGGCCGCCTCGCGTTCCCCCCGCCGGCGGCGGTCGTGCTCGACCCGCCCCGCGACGGGTGCCCGCCCGGGCTGCTCCCGGCGCTCCTGCGCGAGCTCTGCCCGCCCCGCGTCGTCTACGTCTCGTGCGCGCCCGACGCGCTGGCCCGCGACCTGGCCGAGGCCGAGCGCCTGGGCTGGGCCCTCGACGGCCCGGTCGCGCCGGTCGACATGTTCCCGCACACGCCCCACGTCGAGGCCGTCGCGGTCCTCGCGCCCGCGGGCCGCGAGCCGGCCGCGGGCCCGCCCCGGCGGGGCCGGCGCCGCAGGGCTTGACCCGCCCCGACCCGGCGGGTCGGATGCGCGCTCCATCGGGAGGTCCGCATGCCCCGCACCGCCGTCGCGCCGCTCGCCCTCGCCCTCGCCCTCGTCGCCGGCGGCTGCCCGGAGTCGCCCAAGGCGCCCGCGCCCGTGGCCGCCCCCGACGCGTCGCAGGGGGGCGCCGCGCCGGCGCCGAAGCCCGCGGCGCCCGCGCCGAAGCCGTTCGACCGCGCGAGCGCGCGCACGCCCTGGCGGCTCGCGAAGGTCGGCGACTTCTCGGTCTACCGCGAGGTCGCCGGCAAGGGCATGCGCGAGGTCCGCTACGAGGTCACGAAGGTCGACGGCGACAAGCTCGAGTTCACGCGCAAGGACGCGGGCACGGGCGCCGAGATCTCGGGGCCGCATCCGGTCGACCTCGCCGAGGAGGAGGGGCGCTACAAGGACCCCATGACGTACGACGGTCTGGCGCAGGACGACAAGGGCCAGCCGATCCAGCCGTCCCGGGAGAAGGTCGCGATCGGCGGCAAGGAGCTCGAGGCCCTCGTCGTGAAGCGCGCGATGCCCGGCATGGGCTCGACCGAGCTGTGGCTCGCCGAGGAGACCGTCCGCCCGTTCCAGGGCCAGAGCGTCGTGAAGTCGATCAAGGACGGGAAGGTCCAGATCGAGCTGCTCGACTTCGGGGCCGCTCAGTAGCGGCCGAACTGCTCCTCGACCCGCGCCGCGAGGTCGACGGCCCAGGGCGGGAGCGAGCCCGGGAGCCCCCGGTCGCCGTAGAGGAGCGGCTCCTCGCGGATCCTGTGCCCGTAGCGGAGCCCCGCCGAGATCGCGCCCTCGAGCGCGGCCTGCGCGGCCGGCTCGTCGCGGGCGGCGCCCGCGGCGAGCGCGCGGTAGAGCTGGCCCCAGGCCGAGGGCGCCCAGCCGGCCAGGAGCGGGGGGCGGAGCTCCTGCGCCCGGTCGAGCAGGGCGCGGGCGCGCCCGTGGTCGCCCGCGTCCACGAGGAGGCGCCCGAGCAGGAGGTGCGGGGCGAGCGCGTCGGGCGCGCGCGCCAGCGCCCGGCGCGCGGCCTCGACCGCGGCCGCCCGCTCGGCGGGGGTCACGTCGATCCGCAGCTCGAGGCAGTAGAGGACCGCGAGGGCCTGCCGGACGTCGTCGTCGCGGGGGACCGGGAGCGTCGCGTCGCGCGGCGCCTCGCTGACGAGCAGGCGGATGCTCGCGATCGAGGCGGCCGCCGCCTCGGGCGGCATCCGGCGCGGCGAGAAGGTGTGGCTGTTCAGGTAGTCGAGCACGCGGTCGGGGTCGAGCTCGAAGCCGACCGCGAGGCAGTCGAAGCCGTCGGCGCGCAGGCGGGCCCGCACGACGTGGTGGACCATGTAGGTGTCCGCGTCGAGCGGGCGCGCCTCGAACAGCGCGTCCACGGCCTGGCTGGCCGGCTCGTGCCCGGACGCCAGGTCGCTGCTCCGGCTCCGCCACGCGGTCACGGCCTTGACGTGCGGGGCGAGCCGCTTCGCCTCGGCCTGGAGGGCGGCGAGCCGGGCGTCGGCGCGGCGGGCCGCCTCGCCCTGGCGCTCGCGGCGGGCGTGCCGCGCGAGCGCCTCGTGGAGGACCCGCCGGGCCGGCTCGGGGGCGCGCCCGGCGTCCGCGCGGGCCGAGGCGAGCTCGAGCAGCTCGAGCGCGTCGACCTCGTTGCCCTGCCGCGCGAGCACGGCGCTCAGCTCGTCGAGCAGCGCGAGCGCGCGGCCCTCCCGGTCGAGCGCGCGCGGCGCGCCGCCGGCCTCGGCGAGCGCGCGCTCGAGCGCGCGTCGGCTCGCGTCGACGCGCCCGCCGCGCG
>JANJTH010000399.1 GCA_024711205.1 Planctomycetota bacterium
GGCGCCGGGAACGTCCCGCTCGGGTGCGCGCCGAACGGCGCGGCCGGCGCCGGGAACGTCCCGCTCGGGTGCGCGCCGAACGGCGCGGCCGGCGCCGGGAACGTCCCGCTCGGGTGCGCGCCGAACGGCGCGGCCGGCGCCGGAAACGTCCCGCTCGGGTGCACGCCGAACGGCGCGGGGCCCGCGGGGGGCGCCACGAACTCGCCGCTCGCGCCGGGGGCGCTCATCGCCGCGAGGGCCGCGAGGAGCGCGTCCGCCTGCTCCGGGCGGTACACCCCCGCCTCGACGAGCCCGCCCAGCAGGTGCGAGCCCCCGCGGGCGAGCCCGCGGGCGGCCGCCGCCGCGTGGAGCTCGCGCGCGCGCTCCTGCGTGAGGACGCGGCGCAGGACGAGGAGCTGGGCCGCGCGGCGGTCGAGCTCGTTCCAGGGGGCCGGGGTCACCCGCCCGTTGTAGCCGTGCCCCCCGATCGGCGCGACTCGGCGCTGGCCCGGACGTCACGGGTCCGGCGGATCCGGCGCGGCCGCCCCGGGGGCCTCGAACACGGTCTCCATGCGCCACGCGACGAGCCGCGCCCGCGCGTCGTCGTCCTCGAGCGTCGGGCTCGTCCACCAGAAGCCGGGCTCCAGGCTGGGGACGCCCACGCGCACGCGCCGGAGGCGCGCGGTCGGGCGCCCCGAGTGCGGGCTCGTCGCGAGCTCGTCGTGCAGGCGACGCAGGGCGGCGACGAGGCGCGGGGCGTCCTCGGCCGGGACGACCTCCTGCCGCGTGGTCGGCGGGCCCTGCGCGAGCGGCGCGAGCTCCCAGGCCACGAGCCGCAGCGCACCCAGCCTGGGGTCGTCCCCCGCGGGGCCCCGGGCCAGGTCGATCACCCGCGCGCCGCCGGCTCGAGCCGCCCGTGGCGGCTCCAGTACGAGAGCTGCACGTCCATGTAGATCCCGCGCTCGGGGCAGTAGACCTCGCACGAGTCGAACGGCCGCGCGTAGAGGTGCACGCTCAGGGCGCGCGCCCCCCACGGCTCGAGGTTGCGGATCTGGTGGACGGGCTCGTCGTCGTCGACGGCCATGGGCGCGTCGCGCGAGATCACGAGGCGCGCGCTCTCCTCGAGCCGACACGTCCGCGCCGCCTCGTCGCGGTCGAGCACGCGGTAGTTCTGGTTCTCGAGCCGGCCCTGCCCCATGAGCATCCAGCAGCGCTGGTCGCGGTGGTTGTGGATCGAGCTCTTCTGGCCCGGCTCCCAGCAGAGCGCGAGGACCTCGACCCGCGCGTCCTTGAAGATCAGGTTGCGCGTGTAGTGCCGGGCCGAGAAGAACGCGTAGGGCGCGAGCGACCCCTCGTCGAGCGCGTGCTCGGCGAGGAGCGCGCCGACCGCGCCCGGGAAGTCGGCGTCGGGCAGGCGCGAGAGCTCGCGCACGAAGTCGTCGATCGTGACCGTGACGAGCCGCGTGGACACGGGCCGCCTCCTTGCCGTGGGCGCGAAGTTACCAGCCCCGGCGACCCCGGGGGCGTTTAGAATCCTGCGCCGGAGGGGCGCGTGCCCGACGTCTCGATCGTGATCTCCAGCTCGGGCGGCCCCGCCGAGGCGCTCGCCCGGTCGCTCGCCAGCGCGCTCGAGCAGCCGGGCGCGCCCGAGGTGGTGCTCGCGGGCGCCCCGCCGGCCGGGGTGACCTGGGACCCGGCACGGGTCCGGGTCGTCGAGCCGCCCGCAGGCGCCGGGCCGGGCGAGGCGCTCGACGCGGCCGTCGCGGCCGCCGGCGCCCCCCTGGTCGTCGTCGTCGAGCCCGGGGAGCGCCTCGCCGCCGACGCGCTCCCGCGGCACCAGGGGGCGCTCGAGAGCCCCTCGGTCGTCGCGTCCTACGGGCGGACCGCCGTCGACGAGGGCGGCCGCGTGCGGCAGCGCCCCGACCAGGGCCGCGGGGGCGCCGGGGTGCTCGGTCGCCTGCTCCAGGACCGGCACCTCGTCGCGTCCTCGGCCTGCCTCGCCTGGCGGCGCGACGCGGCGGGCGCGGCGCCGTTCGCCGGGGTCGACTCGCCGGCCGGGCGGCGGCTCGCGCTCGCCCTGCGCCTGGCCGGGCAGGGCGAGCTCGTGTTCCACCCGGCCACGCTGGCCGAGCGGACCGCCGCCCCGGGCGACGTGGCCGAGCAGGAGGAGGTCGTGCGCGTCGTGCTCGGCGTGCTCTACGGGCCCCAGCCCCTCGACGAGAAGACCGAGCACCGGGCCCGCGTCCGGCTCGCGCGCGAGCTCGTCGCGCTCGGCAAGCACCACCACCGCCAGGGCGACCTCCGCCGGGCCGGCAAGTTCTTCGACGAGGCGGTCAAGGCCGCGCCCGGCTACTTCCGCGGGCGCCGCTACCAGTTCCTCAACTTCGTGAAGAACCTCCTGCGCGGGTAGCGGCGCCCGTGCGCATCGCGTTCTTCGCCAAGCGCCACGCGCGCAGCGGGATCACGCTCCACATGGAGCGGGCGCTGCGCGCGCTCGGCCACGACGTGCTCGCGATCAACCGCCGGCGCTGGGAGCGGCTCCTCGGCCGGCGGCTGGCCTGGGCCTGGCTCGAGCGGCGGCTGCGCGCGTTCCGCCCCGAGGTCGCGCTCGTGTTCACGTTCGACCTCCCGCCCGAGCGGCTCGAGGCCCTGCGGGCCGCGGGCGCGCGGACGGCGACCTTCTTCGACGACTGCCCGCGCGCGCTCGACGCGCGGATCGCGGCCGCGGCGCGCGCGTCCGACGCGTTCTTCATCACGAGCCGCGGGCAGATCGAGCAGTACCAGCGCGAGCTGGGGGTCACGCCGGCCTACGTCACGGGCGGCTGCGACCCGACCGACCACTTCCGCGTCCCGGCCGTGCCCGCGTTCGAGAGCGACGTCGCGTTCATCGGCACGGCCGACGAGCGGGGCGGCCGCGTGGACGTCCTGCGCGCGCTCGCCGCCCGCTACGACGTGAAGGTCTACGGGGACCGCTGGCGCGAGTTCGGGCTCGCGCCCGCGCGCGACGACGTCTACCCGCACCAGTACCGCCAGATCTGCAGCTCGGCGCGCGTCGTGATCGGCAACGACCTGCGCGACGACGTCGACCTGTACTTCTCGAACCGGACCTGGCTGAGCCTCGGCTGCGGCGCGTTCCTCTGCACGCGCTACGTCCCGAACCTCGAGGAGGTGCTGACGGACGGCGAGCACTGCGCCTTCTTCCGCTCGCCCGAGCACGCGGTCGAGGTCGTCGGGCGCTACCTCGCGGACGCGCCGGCGCGCGCGCGGATCGCCGCCGCCGGGCACGCGTACGCGCACGCCAACTACTCGTACGCGCGGATGCTCGAGCGCATGCTCGCGCACCCGGCGCTCGCCCCCGCGCGGGCGCCCTCGGCGTGACGGGGGCCGGCGCCGCGGGGGCCGCGACGGCCCGGCCCGGGGTCTCGCTCGTCGTGCCGAACTACGAGGGCGCGCACCTGCTCCGGGCGAACATCCCCACGCTCCTCGCGGCGGCCGCGGCCTACCCCGGGCCCTGCGAGGTCGTCGTCGTGGACGACGGGAGCAAGGACGACTCGCGCGAGGTCCTCGCGCGGGAGCTGCCGGGCGCCCGGGCGGTCGTCCACCCCGAGAACCGGGGGTTCGGGCCGGCCTGCCTCACGGGCGCGCAGGCGGCGGCCCACCCGATCGTCGTGCTGCTCAACTCCGACGTGCGGGTCGAGCCCGACTTCGTGGCCCCGCTCGTCGCGCCGTTCGGGCGCGACCCGCGCGTGTTCTCGGTCTCGCCGCTCGTGCTCGACCGCGACGGGCGGCCGAGCAAGGTCACGGTGAACCTCCCGCGCGTGCGGCGCGGCGACCTGCGCTGGGACGGCGTCCCGCCGGACGACCTGCTCCGCCTGTCGCGGCTCGCGCCCGACGTCCCGCTCGAGCTCGAGAGCCTGTTCGGGCTCGGCGGCGCGCTCGCGGTCGACCGGGCGCGGTTCCTCGCGCTCGGCGGGTTCGACCCGCTGTACCGGCCCTTCTACCACGAGGACGTGGACCTCGGCCTCATGGCCTGGCGGCGCGGCTGGCGCGTCCTCGTCGAGCCGCGCAGCCGGGTGCTCCACGAGGACGGGGGCACGATCGGGCGGAAGTTCCCCCCCTGGCGGGTGCAGGTCGCGCGGCGCCGGCACCGGCTGCTCTGCGGCTGGAAGCACGCCGAGGGGGCGTGGCGCCGCGCGCAGGCCCGCGGGCTGCTCGTCCGCGCGCTCACGCGCTGGCTGCGGCTCGACCGGCGCTTCTACGCCGCGCTGTGGGGGGCCTGGGGCCGCCGGGCCGAGGCGCGCGCCGCGCGCGCGCGCGAGGAGCGCGAGGCGGCGCAGGCGCTCCTCGACGTGTTCCCGCGCATCCGCGCCACGTGGCCGCCGGCGGCGCTGGCCGCCGCGCCGCCGGCCTGAGCGCGGAGTGCACCTGACACGAGCGGTCGCCTGCACGATTCGCACGGGTCCCTCCGCGCTGGCCGCCGCGCCGCCCGCCTCGGCGCTATCCTCGGGCCCATGAGCCCACCCCCGCCGAACGTGCTCCTGATCGACGACGACCCGGGGATCCGCCGGCTGCTCGCGCGCGAGCTCGAGCGCGCCGGGGTCGAGGTCGCGACGGCCCCGAACGGCGAGGAGGGGCTCGCGCACCTCGACCGGCACGGGGCCGAGGTCGTCGTGTGCGACGTCCGCATGCCCGACCTCGACGGGCTCGAGGTGCTCAAGCGGATCAAGGACCGGGACCCCGACACGACCGAGGTCGTGATGCTCACCGGGCACGGGACGATCGACTCGGCGATCGAGGCCGTGCGGGCGGGCGCGTACCACTACCTGACGAAGCCGGTCAAGGTGGCCGAGCTCGCGGCGGTGATCCGCAACGCGGCGGAGCGGGCGGCGCTGCGGCGCGAGAACGTGCTGCTCAAGCGCGAGGTGGGGCGGCGGACCACGCTCCGCGACGCCGGGGTGGTCCTGGGCGAGTCGCCCGCCTGGCGCGCCGTGTGGAAGCTCGTCGGCAAGGCGGGCCCGACCGAGTCGACCGTGCTGATCCTCGGGCGGAGCGGCACGGGCAAGGAGATGGCCGCGCGGGAGCTCCATCGCCTCTCGCCGCGCGCGCGCCGGCCGTTCGTGGCGATCAACTGCGCGAGCGTCGCGGCCTCGCTCCTCGAGAGCGAGCTGTTCGGCCACGAGGCGGGCGCGTTCACGAGCGCGCAGAAGCGCCGGCGCGGGCTGTTCGAGCTCGCCCACGGCGGGTCCCTGTTCCTCGACGAGATCGGCGAGACGAGCCTCGAGTTCCAGGCGAAGCTCCTGCGCGTGATCGAGACGGGGGAGTACCGCCGGGTCGGCGGGGACGGCACCCTCACGGCCGACGTGCGGCTCATCGCGGCGACGAACCGCAACCTGAAGGTGGAGCTCGAGGCGGGGCGGTTCCGCGAGGACCTGTTCTACCGGCTCAACGTGCTCACGATCGAGCTGCCCGAGCTGCGCGAGCGCCCCGGCGACGTGGCGCTCCTCGCCCGACACTTCCTCGAGGAGATGGCGCCCGTGCGCCGGCGCACGCTCAGCCCCGAGGCGCTCGAGATCCTCGAGCGCTACCCGTGGCCCGGCAACGTGCGCGAGCTCCGCAACACGATCGAGCGGATGTCGATCCTGGCCGAGCGCGACGTGCTCGAGCCCGACGACGTGCCGGCCGACGTGCGCGGCGGCGCGGAGGCCCAGTCCGAGGAGGCCGCGGCGCCCCTGGCCGGGGCCGTCGAGGACGGCGACCCGCCGAGCCTGGCCGAGGTCGAGCGGCGGCACATCGAGCACGTGCTCGGGCACACGCAGGGGAACAAGGCCCGCGCCGCCCGGATCCTCGGGATCACGCCCGCCACCCTCTACAACAAGCTCAAGCTCTACCGCGCGTCCTGACGGTTCGCGCCCGGCTCCGCGCGAGATTGTCGCGGCGCGTCATGTCTCCCCCGACAGGCCCCGCACCGGGTGCGATGGTTTTTGGCCACTCATTTTTGTGGATGAGCCGGCGCAGGCTGCCCGGCCAGGGGAGTTGCGATTGGACCGCGGTTTGCCACGCGTGTCCTCCGTCATGCAGCGCTCGAGCCAGACCCTCCGCGCCCTCGCCTTCGCCGGACTCCTCGCGGCGTTCGGGCTCGCGGGCTGCTCCTCGACGCCCGAGGGGTCGGAGACCTCCAGCAAGGGGCGCACGGGGACGCTCGTCGTCCGCGCGTGGTCCACGGTCAGCCAGGGCCCCGTCAGCGCGACGGGCACGCTGACCTCGCTCGACCTGGGGACCGAGACGCCCATCGACACGCGCCAGCGCCCCGAGGGCCAGACGCTGGCCGGGCTCGCGCCCGGCCCCTACAGGATCAAGATCGTGCGGCGCTACGGCCCCGAGGGGGCCGCGCAGAACGTCGACGGGTTCGAGGACGTCTACCTCGAGCCCGGCGCGCGGCGGGAGGCCACCGTGGTGGTCACCGACCGCGCCGGCGAGCTGGGCCTGCGCCCGATCCATCAGAGTTCGCCCGCCGTGCCGTCGCCGCCCCTGCCCCTGGCGGCGGCGCGGAGGGGTGGAACGGGTTGACGTCGGCGGGGGCGGCGACCCGCCCCCCCCCCCGGGCCAACACCAGGACCCCCGGGCGGCCACCCAACGCGCGGGGGCCGACCACAATACGGATGGGGACAG
>JANJTH010000428.1 GCA_024711205.1 Planctomycetota bacterium
GCGACGAGCGCCTCGCCGCCCTCGGCCTGTCGCCCTGAGCCTGGCCCCCGGCCCCTCGAGGCGCCGCCTCCACCTGCCGCTCGGGCCTGCGCCCGTTCGAGGCGCCGAGGGCGGGGCCAGCCCCATGCGATTCTGTGGGAATCGGCGGCCTAGGCCTGCCTGAGCGCCGGCCGCCCCCCGGCCGATTCCCTCGGAATCGCCCTCAGGCCAGGCGCCGGTGCTTGCCGCCGCCGACCTGCTCGATGTCGACGCCCTCCTCGAGCATCTTCTCGCGGTAGGCCGTGTAGCCGCCCTCGAAGAAGCGGGCGTTGCCCTCGCCGTCGAGGTGGATCATGTGCGTCGCGAGCCGGTCGAGGAAGAACCGGTCGTGGCTGATCACGAACACGCAGCCCGGGAACTGGTTGAGCGACTCCTCGAGCACCTGGCAGGTCGGGATGTCCAGGTCGTTCGTGGGCTCGTCGAGGAGCAGCACGTTGCCCCCCGTCTTGAGCGTCTTCGCGAGCTGGACCCGGTTGCGCTGCCCGCCCGAGAGCTGGCCCACGAGCTTCTGCTGGTCGGGCCCGCGGAAGTTGAACAGGCTCACGTAGGCGCGCGCGTTCATGCTCCGCTTGCCGAGCACGACCTCGTCGTTGCCCTCGGAGATCTCCTCGTAGACCGACTTCTCCGCGTGGAGGTTCTCGCGGCTCTGGTCCACGTAGCACAGCTCGACGGTCTTGCCGCGCGTGACCGTCCCCGCGTCGGGCTCCTCCTGGCCCACGATCAGGCGGAACAGCGTCGTCTTGCCCGCGCCGTTGGGGCCGATGATCCCGACGAACGCCCCGGGCGGGACCTCGAACGAGAAGTTCGAGAACAGCGTCCGCCCGGCGTAGGTCTTCGTGACCCCGTCGACGCGCAGGACCTCCTGCCCGAGCCGCTGTCCGGACGGGATCACGAGCTGGAGCTGCCCCTCGCCCTCGGCCGCGGCGTCGACGTCGGTCTTGAGCTTCTCGAACTCGCGCACGCGGGCCTTGCTCTTCGCGGCGCGCGCGCGCGGGCTCGTGCGGATCCACTCGAGCTCGCGCTCGAGCCGGCGCTTGCGGGCCGCGTCCTGCTTCTCGTCGTCCTTGAGCTTCTTCGCCTTCTGGTCGAGGTACGTCGAGTAGTTCCCCTCGTAGGGGTAGGTCCGCCCGCGGTCCATCTCGAGCATCCAGGCGGCCACGTTGTCGAGGAAGTAGCGGTCGTGCGTGATCGAGATCACGGCGCCCGGGTAGTCCTTGAGGTGCCGCTCGAGCCACTGGACCGTGTCGGCGTCGAGGTGGTTCGTCGGCTCGTCGAGGAGCAGGAGGTCCGGCTGCGCGAGCAGCGTCTGGCAGAGCGCGACGCGGCGCCGCTCGCCGCCCGAGAGCCGGTCGACCTTGGCGTCGCCGGGCGGGGTGTCGAGCGCGTGCATGGCCTGCTCGACCGTGTGGTCGAGCTCCCAGGCGCCCTTCGCCTCGATCTCCTGCTGGGTCCGCTCGAGCTGGTCGAGGACCTTCTGCATGTCGTCGGGGTCGAGGTCCGGGTCGGCGAGCTTCTCGTTGAGCTTGTCGTAGCGGGCGAGCAGGTTCTTGATCGGCGCGACGGCCAGGTCGATGTTCCCCCGCACGTCGAGGCTCGGGTCGAGCGTGGGCTCCTGCGGGACGTAGCCGATCTTGGCCCCCTCGGCCACGTAGCAGGTCCCGTCGAAGTCCTTGTCGACCCCTGCCATGATCCGCAGGAGCGTGCTCTTGCCCGAGCCGTTGGGCCCGATCACCCCGATCTTCGCCCCGCGGAAGAACGCGAGCGTGATGTCGTCGAGGACGATCTTCCCGTCGTAGGCCTTGGTCAGCTTGCGCAGCGTGCAGATGAACTCGCTCATGGGGGCGAGAGCATAATCGATCGGTCGCGCCGCCTCACTCGGGGAGCGGCAGCCCGGCGTCGTCCGTGGCCGCCGCCCCCGCCTCGCCGCCCGAGGCCCGGCCGCCGGCCTCGGCCCCGTCGGCGGCCGGCCGGGCGCCCCCTCGCCCCGGCGCCTCGGGCTGACCCGCGCGCTCCACGACGTTGCGGGGGGCGGGGGCGCCCCGCGCGGCCCCGGCGCCCGGGCGCGGCGGCGCCGGCGCGGGCGCGTCGAGCGGGGGGATCGTGATCGGCCGGACCGCGACCTGCTCGACCTCCCAGCCGCCCCCGGAGGCGCGCCGGTAGCGCGTCGCCTCGAGGACCAGGCGGTGGGTGCGCCCCGCGGCCTGCGGGAGCGCGCCCTGGGGCAGCTCGATCGACCCCTCGACGATCCCGAGCCGGCGCACGGTCACGCGGGCCGGCGCCTTCGCCGCGCCGAGCACGCGGAGGGTCGTCGTGAACAGCTCGGGCGCGGGGTTCCGGAGCACGTAGCGGACCCAGCCCGCGCCGTCGCCGTCGGTCGAGGCGCCTCCGGTCGCCTCGAGCAGCCCGAACTCCCCGGCCGCCTCGGTGGGCCAGGGCGGGGCGGTCACCTCGACGGCGAGCCGCGAGAGCGGCACCACGCGCTCGCGCTCGCTCACGTAGAGCTCGCCCGTCGACGCCTCGACGAGCCGCTGGTACGCGCGCTCGAACCCGAGCCAGACCGTCCGCGGCGCGACCGCCCGGCCGGTCGAGACTGCGAGCGCCATGGCCTCGGCGCGGGCCGCGCCGCCCGGCAGCCGCTGCCGCGCGTGCGCGAGGACCTCGTGGACCGTTCGCCCGCGGAGGGCCTGGAGCGCGTCCCCGTCGCGCGCGAGGGCCGCCAGCTCCGGCTCGCCGTGGAGCAGCGGCTCGCCGCGCCACTCGAGCGTCTCCGCGAGCGAGCCCGCGCCGAACGCGCGCGCCCGCTCCTTGCGGACGAGGACCGACACGACGAGCGGGACGCGGCGCGGGAGCAGCTCGAGCCCGGAGTAGGTCACGGACGAGGGGCCCGGCCGGAACGTGAGCTGCACGCTCCGCGCCGACGGGTGCGCGACGAGGAGGTCGGCGGGGCTCAGCGCCTCCTCGAGGAGGCGCCCGTCGTCGTCGATCCGCCGCAGGAGCTCGCGCACGAGCGGCGCCTCGACGACGGGTCCCTCCTCGAGCCGCCGGGCCAGCTCGAGCAGGTGCGCCCGCAGGCGCGCGGCCGCGTCGACGGCCTCGGCGGGCCAGCAGGCCACGACGCGCGTCTCCTCGCCCTCGCCGAGCGTGAGGGTCGTGACGAGCTCGTGCGGGTAGAGCCGCGTGTACCAACCTGGCGCCACGACGAGCGTCGTGCGCAGCGTGTAGGGGAGCCACTCGGTGCCGACGAACGGCGCGTTCGCCTCGACCCGCTCGAGCGCCCGGCGCGCCGCGCGGACGGAGGCCACCGCCGCGTCGCGCTCGACCGCCGAGGCGCTCGTGACGCGCGCCAGCCCCTCGAGCACCCGGTCGACGGCGCCGGCCGGCGCCTCCTCGGCGCGGCCCGCGTGGGGGACCGGGGCGGGCACCAGGACCGGCGGCGAGAGGGTCGCGTCGCCCACCGCGAGGCGCCACGCCTGCGCGTCGCCCGCTTCGGGCAGCGCGCTGCAGGCCGCGAGGGGCAGCGCGGCGGCGAGCGCCGCCAGACCCGAGGGACCCTGCTTCCAACCCATGACCACCTCCCCGCTCCCGTCGAGGTTCGTCGCTCGGGCCGCCTCGCGCAAGCCGGTGGGGTCCGCGGACCGGGCGTATGCTGTCGAGGCGGGGGAGGGGCGGGTTGGCAGACGACGACGCGGGCGAGCTCGAGGCGGCCCTGCGCCGGGACGCGCGGGTGGCCGGGCGGTCCTGGGGCGGCTACGCGCTCCGGCGCGCGCTCCAGCACGGGGCGGCGGCGGTCGTGTTCGAGGCCGAGCACCGCGCGACCGGGCGGGTCGTCGCGCTCAAGGTCCTCCGCCCGCAGGTGGCGCGCGACCGCAACGAGCTCGCGCGGTTCGTGCAGGAGTCCGCGCTCCTCGCCGAGATCGAGCACCCCAACGTCGTCGGCGTCGTGGACGCCGGGCAGGTGGGGCACCTCCACGTGCAGGCGCTCGAGTGGGTCGCCGGCCGCGACCTGGCCGCGCTCGTCGCGACGCACGGGCGCGCGCCGCTCGCCTGGGCCTGCCGGGCCGTCGCCGCGGCGGCGTCCGCGACGGCCCGCCTGCACGCGCTCGGGGTGCTCCACCGCGACCTCAAGCCCCACAACGTGCTCGTCGAGGAGGGGACCGGGCGGCCGGTCCTGCTCGACCTGGGGATCGCCAAGGACCTCACGGCGGGCGCCGGGGCGGCCGCGCGGGCCGAGGGGCGGTCGCCGAGCGGCCGGGCGCCCGCGCAGGTCGGCGCGCTCCGCGCCGTCGTGGGGGCCCCGCACACGGCGAAGCGCCAGATCCTCGGGACGCCCGCCTACATGGCGCCGGAGCAGGCCGACCCGGGCGGTCGCGACCCCGTGGGCGAGCGCACGGACGTCTACGGGCTCGGGACGATCCTGTTCCACCTGCTCACGGGCCTCGCGCCCTTCGAGGGCGAGGACGTCGTGGCGCTCCTCGACGCCGTCCAGCACGAGCCGCCGCTGCGGGTGCGCGACGTGCGCGGGGGCGCGCCCGCGCCCCTCGACCACCTCGTCGCCCGCTGCCTCGCCAAGCGCCCCGCCGACCGCCCGGCGAGCGCCGCCGAGCTTGCGCGGGACCTGCGACGGCTGGCGCGCGCGCTCCCCGCCGAGGGCGAGGGGCCGCACGGCCCGACCTGGGCGCCCGCGAGCGACGACCCGGCGGCCGACGGGCCCCCGCTCGCCCTCGCGGCCGAGGAGGCCGAGGCCGACGAGCACCCGGCGGCGCCGCCCCCCGCGCGCCCGACCGCGGACGGCCCCGGCGAGGGAAGGATCTCCGCGCGGCTCCGCCGCCTCCTGTTCGGCGAGCGGCGCCCACCGGCTCAGAGCCCTTGAAGCGATCGCCGGCTCGGCCGCGCTCGCCATCGACGACGCCGGCTGCGTTGGTCGCAGCTCACAGTCCCTCCAGGACTGCTCGAGCTGCTCCCGCCTCGCAGGCGAGGCCGCTGGCTTCGCGGCGGCCTTCGCCGAGGACCCCTCCAAGGGCGCTCAGTAGAGCGGGGGGATCAGGAGCTCCTGGCCGACCGTCAGGTGCATGGGGTCGTCGATCCCGTTCGCCTCGGCGATCACGCGCCACTCCGACGGGTTGCCGTACTCCTTGCCCGCGATCCACGAGAGCGTGTCGCCCTGCTTCACGACGCGGCGCTTCGTATGGTCGGGCGAGTGGCGCGGCTTGCCCTGGAGCTGCTCCTCGCGCGGCGAGTACTCGGCGAACACGCAGTTCGCGACCGCGCGCACGGGCGTGCCGTCGTCGAGGAACATCGTGAACCGCAGGCTGAGCTGCTGGAGGATGCACTTGAACTTGAGCTTCTTGCCCCAGATGAACAGGAGGATCGGGGGGCGGTGCACGTCGGGGTTGACGAGCTGCATGACCTCGAGCTCGTCGGTCCACTGGCGCACGTCGCGCGCCTCGCCCTCGAGCTCGTAGGCGTCGAAGAACAGCTCGACGTTGAGCTTCATCGCCGCGCCGCTGGTCCACTGGTAGAGCGGCGCGTCGAGGCCGTGGATGTTGTGCTCGGCCCAGTGCGCGTTCTTGCTGAACGTGTACTCCTTGGGGTTGAAGCACACGGAGAGCGTGGCCTGGGTGTCGAGGTTCTGGATCTCCGCCTTGACGAGCGACATGCCCACGCCTCCGACGAGCGGCCCGGCCGCTCAGGGATTCTAGAACACGAGGGCCCGGCGCGCATGCCGCGCCCCGGGATCCCCCGCGGGCCGACCCGGGGTCAGCCCTTGCGCTCCTTCTCGACCTCGAGCTCGCGCTTGATCTGCTGGTAGACCTGGTGGACGAGGAGCGTCAGGTCCGCCGGCGGCTGGCTGACCGCCGTCGACTCGACCGCCGGCTCCCGCGAGGGCGCGCCGCCGCCCCGGTCGCCGCCCGGGTCGACGTCCGCCGCCCCGTGCGCCGAGCGCAGGACCCCGCCGCCCTGCACCCCGGCGATCAGGTTCGTGTGCTCCATGCGCGGACGCCTCGGCCCGGAGCGCGCCGGCCGCGCCACGGGGGCCGATCGGGCCGCGGGCCGGGCCTCGGGCGCAGCCGGGCCTCGCCACGCGGGGGACGGCGCCACGACCTCGGGCTCGGCGCGGGGGGCCCGCCCCGCCGGCGCCACGACCGGCGCGACGGGCGCCGG